>CAXTRU010000034.1:0-17099 GCA_964246665.1 uncultured Acidobacteriaceae bacterium | reverse complement strand
GCGTTGAAGACGGCGACCAGGGGACTGGGGCGGAACTGCTCGGCGACGGCAGCGACCTCGCTCAGGCGGCCGGACTTGCGAAAGGCGCGCACAAAGCGGCGATTCTGATTGTCGGCATCGCGAAACGAGCGCCACTTCGCAAACATGATCGACCAGGAAAAGATGCTGGCCGCCAGCAGCAGCACAAGCACGGTGAGCGCCATGGGGCCGCTGCTGTGCAGCATGTCGGCCAGCGCGCTGGTGTGGGCTCCGGAGCCGAGGGGACCTGAGGTGGCGGCGTCGGCGTCCGCCAGGGGGGCATCCTGAAAAAGAACAGCGAGAGCGATCATGTCTACAACGTCAGTGTACGGCTGAGGGCAGGCGCGGAAAACCGAGTGCCAGTGCTGCAGGCTGCTGATTTGGCCGGAGCGAACCTGATTTGGTGCGCCGGGTGGCGCGCCACGCCGTGCTACGCTGGCGAGGCGAAGCCGTGGCGAAAAGTGGTCTCAAGCGGGCTGCGGCAGGTCCCGCGTCGTTCCTGGAATCCGCTTCGAAGGCGGATCCCATTGTTGCCTTCGGATCGAGCAGTGGTGTTGAGACCACTTTTGAAGGTACCTTACGAATGCTGTTGGAGTTGAGAGTTGAAAACTACGCCGTCATCGATCACACGGTTGCGGAGTTTGGGCCTGGGCTGAATTTGTTGACGGGCGAGACCGGCGCAGGCAAGTCGATCCTGATTGACGCGCTGGTGCTGCTGCTGGGCGGCAAGGCGTCCAGCGACATGGTGCGGTTTGGCGCGGAGAAGGCCGTGGTGGGGTGCGTCTTCGAGACGACTGCCGGGGCGGAGCGCATCCTGGAAGACAACGGGATCGACGTGGCGGGCGACGAGATTCTGCTGCGGCGGGAGATCGGCTCCAGCGGCAAGGGGCGCGTGTTCGTCAACAATCAGCCTGCGACCGTGGGAGTGCTGCGGGCGTTGGCGCCGGAGCTGGCGCTGGTTCATGCGCAATCGGAGACGTTGGTGGCCTTTGACGCGGCGCAACAGCGCATGCTGTTGGATCGCTCAGCACAGATTGGGACGGAGGCGGTAGCGCAAGCCTATGCGCGCTGGCGTGGGCTGCGGGATGACTTAGAGGCGCTGCGCGGGGCGGAGGGCGACCGCCTGCGGCAGCTTGATTTGTGGAGTTTTCAGGCGCGCGAGATCGAGGCCGCAGCCATCCTCGACGCCGAAGAAGATGTGCGGCTGGAGGCGGAGAAGCGTCTGCTGGCCAACGCCGAACGCATCTTTACCGGGGCCAATGCCGCGCTGGACTTGCTGTATGAAGCGGAGGTCTCAGCCGAGAGCCTGTTGGGCGGGGCGATCCGGCATGTGGAGGACCTGGCGCGCTTCCAGGAGAGCCTGAAGGATGCCGCGCAGCAGTTGCGGTCGGCGCAGGCAGCGGTGGAGGATGTGGCGTCGACGTTGCGCGACTTTGCCGACGAGGCGACGGCCTCGCCCGATCGGCTGGCGGAGATCGAGGATCGGCTGGCGCTGTTCGATCGGCTGAAGCGGAAGTATGGGCCGGGGCTGGTTGAGGTGATCGCGTTTGGGGAGTCGGCGGCGCAGAAGTTGGCTGATCTGGAGAACCGCGATGCGCGGCTGCAGGAGCTCGAGGCGGAGCTGAAGGTGGCCGCGGGCCACTTTTGCGGCGCTGCCCAGAAATTGACCGAGGTGCGGCGGGCGGCGGCAGCCAGGCTGTCCAAGAACGCGGAGCGGCAGATTAACGAGTTGGCGATGCGGTCGAAGTTTGCGATCGAGGTGCGCGCGTCAGAGGCGCAGGAGGCGTGGTCATCGGCTGGGTGGGACACGGTGGAGTACCGTATCGCGACCAATCCCGGAGAGCCGGCGAAGCCGTTGACGGAGATTGCTTCCGGCGGCGAGATGTCGCGCGTGATGCTGGCGCTGAAGGCGGCCGTGGAGGAGATGGCAGCGACGCAGGCCAAAAAGCGTGGAGCAGCGCTGCCGCGGACGCTGGTGTTCGACGAGATCGACATCGGCATCGGCGGGCGTGCGGCGGAGGCGGTGGGAAACAAGCTCAAGGAGCTTTCGCGCACCCAGCAGGTGATCTGTATCACGCATCTGCCGCAGATTGCGGCCTTTGCCGACCAGCACCTGCTGATCGAAAAGAGCGAGACCGCGGGGCGGACGCGGACCGGGGTGCGCAGCATGGGCGAGGGCGAACGCATTGAAGAGGTCGCGCGGATGCTTTCCGGGGCGAGCCTGACCGAGGCGTCCCGGACGCACGCGCGGCAGATGATCGACGCGAGTCGCTAGGCGCAGGCAACAGCGGCCAATGTCGGCGTGCTCTCACCGGATGCAAGACGGAGGAGATGACGATGGCGGAAACCAAGAAGTGTGCGCACCCGAACTGTAGCTGCACCGTGACGGATGCGAAGTATTGCTCGCAAATCTGCGAGGACTCGATCGGCACGACCAGCCTGGGGTGCGACTGCGCGCATCCGGGGTGTGTCGGGCGGACGATCTAGGTAGCCAGCGAGCAACGTAACGATCGCCAGGCGGCACCTCCGGAGAGCCCGGCGCCGCCGCCTTTCTGCACCAAACGGGGTTATACTGAGGGCTGTGACCACCACCGTTCTTGACCCCGTGGAAGCGCAGCAGAAAGACACGGCTGCGGCAACGAAACGAGTTCTCCTGCTGAAGCCGCGCGGGTTCTGCGCCGGCGTTGTGCGCGCGATCGACATCGTCCGCATCGCGCTTGACACCTTCGGTGCGCCGATTTATGTACGCAAGGAGATCGTGCATAACAGCTATGTTGTGAACGACTTGGCGCAAAAGGGTGCGATCTTCGTGAACGAGTTGGACGAGGTGCCCGAGGGCGCGCGCGTCATCTACTCCGCGCATGGCGTTTCGCCGGCTGTCCGGGCACACGCCAAGGAGCGCGGGCTCAAGGTCATCGATGCGACCTGCCCCTTGGTCACCAAGGTGCATGTGGAGGCGATCAAGTTCGCCAAGCAGGGCTATTCATTGATTCTGGTTGGTCACCGGGATCACGAGGAGGTTGAGGGCACGCAGGGTGAGGCCGCCGATGTGACGCAGGTGGTTTCCACGCCGGAAGAGGTTGCGGCGTTGCAGGTCCCGGACCCGAACAAAGTTGCCTACCTGACGCAGACGACGCTCTCACTGGATGAGGCAGGCACGATGATCGAGGCCCTGAAGCAGCGGTTCCCGAACATTGCCGGTCCGCATGCTCAGGACATCTGCTACGCCACCGAAAACCGCCAGACAGCCGTGAAGAACGTGGCGCACGGCGCGGACCTGGTGCTGGTCGTGGGCTCGCGGAACAGCTCGAATTCGAACCGGCTGGTTGAGGTGTCCCAGAATCTCGGTACCAGCTCGTATCTGATTGACAAGGCCGAGGATATCCGCCCCGAGTGGCTGGAAACGGTGTCCACCGTGGCCATCACTGCAGGTGCGTCGGCGCCGGAGATCCTGGTGCAGCAGGTTGTCGATTTCCTCCAGGGCAAGGGTTTCTCGTCTGTGGAAGAGGTTGAGGTGATGCCGGAAAATGTCCGCTTTGGTCTGCCTCCGGAGATCGTTCAGGCGATCGCGTCTGCCCCGCCGGTGCAGCCGTCGTTTTAAGCAGATTCTTTTTCCCGGCCGTCTAACTCCAGCAAACGAGAGTACATGAGTTCACAAAGTCTGAATCCGCAAGGGACGAAGCAGCCGCGGTTTGGCCGTCTCGATCTCGGGATGGATCAGGTCAAGCGAGCGATCAGCAAGTCCGTGGACTGGTTATTCAGCCAGCAACACGAAGAAGGCTACTGGGTCGGCGAGTTGGAAGCCGATTCGATGCTTGAAGCTGACTATATCTTCATGCACTTCCTGCTGCAGACCGGAGACCCGGGCCGCATGGAACGCTGCAAGAATGAGATTCTCCGCCACCAGAATGAAGATGGCGGATGGAGTCTCTATCCGGGTGGACCGTCCAACGTCAGCTACGGCGTGAAGTGCTACCTGGCGCTCAAGCTGATGGGCTGGAAGGCCGATCATCCCGTCATGGTGAAGGCACGCGAGAACGTGTTGTCGCTGGGCGGCGTGGTGGAGTGCAATACGTTCACCAAAATCTACCTGTGCGCTGTGGGGCAGTACGACTACGATGCTGTGCCTGCGGTGCCGCCAGAGATCGTTCTGTTTCCGAACTGGTTCTACTTCAACATCTACGAGATCAGCGCGTGGTCGCGGGCCATTCTGGTGCCGCTGTCGATCATCTACGCGAAGAAGCCGTTCAAGAAGCTTGCTCCGGGACAGGGTATTGACGAGCTGTTTGTGGGTGGCCGGGAGAACGCGAACCTGCACCTGCGCTGGGATCGCAAGGTCTTCTCGTGGCGCAACTTTTTCCTGTTCTGGGATCGCGTTGCGCACCTGGCGGAACGTGTACACATCCGTCCGCTGCGCAAGGTTGCGCTGAAGCGGGCGGAGAAGTGGATGCTGGACCACTTCGAGAAGTCCGACGGCCTCGGGGCTATTTATCCGGCCATGCTGAACGCCATCGTGGCGCTGCGTTACCTGGGCTACTCGCAGGACGACCCGCAGGTGATCCGCGCGGTGTACGAGTTCGAGCGGTTGGGTATCGACCAGCCGGAGGGCACACCGGAGTACCCGACGCCGACATTCCGCATGCAGCCGTGCTTCTCGCCGGTTTGGGACACCGCCCAGGTGCTGTCGACCATGGGCGAGGTGGGTGTTTCACGGACGGACCCGCGCATGATCAAAGCGGCGGACTGGCTGCTGTCCAAGGAGATCCGGTACAAGGGCGATTGGTCGCACAAGGTGAAGAATGTGGACGCCAGTTGCTGGTGCTTCTTCTTCAATAATGACCACCAGCCGGACGTGGACGATACCGGCGAAGTTCTGCTGGCGTTGAAGTCGGTTGACAACCCTCGCGAGCGCTACCAGCACGAGGTGACGCAGCGCGCCATCCAGTGGGTGCTGGCCATGCAGTGCAAGAACGGTGGCTGGGCGTCGTTTGACAAAGACAATACCAAGAAGATCTTCGAGTCGATCCCGTTTGCCGACCATAACGCGATGATCGATCCGCCGACGGTGGACATCACGGGCCGCATCCTGGAGATGCTGTCGAACTATGGCTACACGCGGCGTGACAAGCCGGTCCAGCGGGCCATTGACTTCATCCTGAAGAGCCAGGAGTCGGACGGCTCATGGTTTGGCCGTTGGGGCGTGAACTACCTGTACGGGACCTTTTTGGTGCTGCGCGGTTTGCAAGCCATGGAGTACAGCTACCTGGAACCGGCGGTGCAACAGGCGGCCGAGTGGATTCGCATGGTGCAGAACGCGGACGGCGGCTGGGGCGAGACCTGCGGGACGTATGACGACCCGGCGCAACGTGGTGTGGGACCGTCGACGCCGTCGCAGACAGCGTGGGCGCTGCTGGGTCTGCTCGCGGCCAATGACACGCGTTCGGATTCTGTGGCCAAGGGAATTCGCTGGCTTACCGAGCGGCAACATGAGGACGGGTCCTGGGCTGAGTTGATGCCCGGGCGCAACGGCGAGAGTTATTACACCGGAACGGGCTTTCCGCGGGTGTTCTACCTTGGCTATCATCTTTACAAGCAATACTTTCCGCTGCTTGCCTTAACGACGTACGAGAAGGCGTTGGAGCGCGAGGCTGTTGAAGCGTAGTTCCGGTCCGGATCATCGAACAAGGACTTGAGTGAACACGGGCTGCGTCGCAGCCGAAGGAGTTTTCCCGCATGGCAGTTCCCGTATCCCAGGCACTCACTGTTGCCACCTATGTGTTGAAGCAGAAGCTGAAGGGGCGTAAGCGCTATCCGCTGGTGCTGATGCTGGAGCCGTTGTTCCGCTGCAACCTGGCCTGTGCCGGCTGCGGAAAGATCCAGTACCCCGCGCACATCCTGAAGGCTGAACTGACGCCGGAGCAGTGCTTCAAGGCGGTGGATGAGTGCGGGACGCCGATGGTGTCGATCCCCGGCGGCGAACCGTTGCTGCATCCGCAGATGCCGGAGATTGTGGCTGGCCTGGTGGCGCGCAAGAAGTACGTGTACATGTGCACGAACGCGCTGCTGCTCAAAGAGAAGCTGCACCTCTTCAAGCCGTCGAAGTACCTGTCGTTTTCGGTGCACGTTGACGGCGAAAAGGAGCACCACGACTTCAGCGTGTGCCGCGAGGGTGGGTACGACATCGCGATGGAAGGCGTCCGTGCTGCGGTGGCGGCGGGCTTCCGTGTGACGACGAATACGACGCTGTTCGATGGTGCCGATCCTAACTCGGTGCGCCGTCATTTCGACCAGCTGATGGAGGCTGGTGTGGAGTCGATGATGGTCTCTCCCGGCTATACCTACGACAAGGCACCGGACCAGAACCATTTCCTCGGCAAGGCGAAGTCGCGCCGGATGTTCCGGGCGATCCTGTCGAACCGCAAGAAGGAGTGGCAGTTCAACACGCACCCGCTGTTTGCCGAGTTCCTGATGGGCAAGCGCGACTTTGAATGCACGCCGTGGGGCATGCCGACCTATTCGATCTTTGGCTGGCAGAAGCCGTGCTACCTGCTGCAGGACGGCTATGCCGACACCTTCCAGGAGTTGCTAGATGCGACCGAATGGGCGAACTACGGCGCCAAGAGCGGCAACCCGCGCTGCGCCAACTGCATGGTGCACTCCGGTCACGAGGCTTCGGCGGTGAACTACAGCTTCGGTTCGTTGAAGGGCCTGATCGACACGGCAAAGGCGTTCCTGAACGGCAAGTACGAGGACGCGGGCGCGCAGACGTTGCTGAACGAGTGGAAGCCCGAGGGGCACGTGCCGTTGGTGCAGATTTCCAGCGGCGCGGCGCCGAAGAGCACGCCTGTGGTCGTGACGACGTCGGTGGATAGCAACTACAGCGAAGTGGCGGGGGACTAAGCGATGGCGACGGCCGACCAGGAACACAGCAAGATCGAGCAGTTGCAGCACGCCAACTTCGACGAGTTGGAGCATGTCGAAGGGCGTGAGCGCGAGAACCTGGAAGGCTGGATCCCGGTGCTTGCCACCGAGGCCGAGGTCTGCGACGCGCTGGAAAAAGCGTTCGACTATCGCGGGGACGTGACGATCACGCGCAAGGACGGGAGTGCGGTCGAGGGTTACCTTTACGATCGCCGGACGGGCAAGACGCTGGACGACTCCGTGGTGCGTTTAATCCCAACGCCGCCGAAGGGAACGCCTGCGGGGACGGCCGTGCAGCGGATGAACATCGCTTACAGCGATGTGGCTGCACTGAAGTTCTCGGGCCGCGACACGGCTGCAGGCAAGACGTTTGAGGCCTGGGTGAAGAAGTACTGGGAAAAGAAAACCGCGGGCGAGACCAACATTGGAATCGAGGCCGAAAGGCTAGATTAATGGCGGAGCCTCTGGAGACCGTATGGCTGCTCATCCGACCGTCATCATCGATCATGGCAGGGTAGATATCCCTGAGGAACTGCGGAACGATCCACGCTTTCGGGACGGCGCTTGGTTGCGACTCGTGCCGGTTCCCAGCGAGGTTCCTGGCTTTGCACAGGCCAGCGCACAAAAGAGTGGCCACGACTTTTTCAGTCTGAAGGGGATGCTGGCAAACGCAAAGTTTGACCCTAATGCAGAGCTTGAAAAGGAGAAGCGACGCGAGTTGGCGCAAGAGGCACATTGGCCGCGCAGCTAGCGCCTGAGGCACTGGTTCTCGACTCCTGGCCCATGCTCGAGTGGATGAAGGGCCGTGAGCCTGTTTGCGCGCGCTTTAGCCTCCTTGCACGACAAGCCCTCGACGGGATGGTTTTGCTTCACATGTCCCGAATCAATTACGGGGAGACGGTCTACTCGATACGAAAGGCACTGGACCTCCCAGATTCTGCGCACGCACTGCGGCTTCTGAGCCTGGCTCCGATCCATGTGCACAGCGTTGACGACCTTCTGGTCGACCAAGCCGTAGAGCTAAAGTCCAGGTACCCCATTTCGTATGCTGACGCTTTTGCTGCAGCTTTGGCCATTCGCCTAGACGCCCCACTGGTGACCGGGGACACGGATTTCCAGGTTCTGGAAGCAGAGCAGAGATTGCGCTTGCGGTGGATCGGCGTATGAAGCTCTTCATTACTGGAGCCACCGGTTTTGTGGGCGCCCATGTGGCGCGTGCAGCGGCGGAGGCTGGGGCAGAGCTACGCGTTCTGGTGCGAACGACTTCGAACAAAACACATTTGCCTGCGTCTGCGGAACAGGTTGTCGGCGACCTGCGTGACCCGGCGACGTTTGCGCCGGCACTGCGCGGCTGCGATGCGCTAATCCATGTGGCGGCGGATTACCGGCTGTGGGTGCCCGATCCAGCCGAGATGTACAAGGCCAACGTGGACGGCACGCGCGAGTTGCTGCGGTTGGCGCGTGAGGCTGGTGTCGGGCGTGTGGTCTACACCTCCAGCGTGGCGACCATAGGCTTTCGCAAGGACGGCACGGTAGTGGACGAGAAGACGCCCGTAAGCGAGGCGGACATGATCGGCCACTACAAGCGGTCGAAGTGGATGGCGGAGCAGGTGGCGATGGATGCGGCGCGTGCGGGCCAGCATGTGATGGTGTTGAACCCGACGACGCCGATCGGGGCGTTGGACGTAAAGCCGACGCCAACAGGGCGGATCGTGGTGGATTTCCTGAACCGTAACTTTCCCGCTTATGTCGAGACTGGCTTGAACCTCGTCGATGTGCGTGAGATTGCGCGGATGCATCTGCGGGCGCTGGAGGTGGGGCGGCCGGGGGAGCGCTACATCCTGGGCGGCGAGAACCTCACGCTGAAGCAGATTCTGGACAAACTGGGCGCCATGACGGGCCTACCTTCGCCGAAGGCCAAGGTGCCGCATGCGGTGGCGATGGCCTTTGCGTACTTTGACGAGACCATCACGGGCAAGCTGCGCGGCAAGGAGCCTCGCGCCACCGTGGAGGCCGTGCGCATGGGCAAGAAGCTGATGTTTGCGAGCTCGGCCAAGGCAGAGCGTGAGCTGGGCTTCATCGTGCAGCCCGTAGAGGACGCGTTGCGTGAGGCATGCCGCTGGTTTGTGGCCAACGGCTACGCGCCCGCACCGCCGGTGCAGCCGTGAGCCGGCGCATCGCGATCCTGGCGGCGCTGCCCAGGGAACTGAGGCCGCTTGTCCGTGGGTGGCAGCGCGAGAAAGCTCCGCAGTACGTTTCGATGTGGACGCGTGTCGATCCTGATGGCGATGAGCTGGTTGCCGTGTGTGCCGGCATGGGCGCAAACGCTGCCCGGCGTGCGTTTCAGGCAGCAGAGGCTCGTGGAACGCTGGATCTCGTGCTCAGTGTGGGTCTGGCTGGCTTTACGGGCGCAGCCTCAGGTCTCGGCGAGGTGAGCGCGTTCAGCGAGTTGATCGATGTGCAGACGGGAGAGCGGTTTGCGCTCACAGATGACAAGCGGAAGCTGCGTCTGGCCACGGTGACGCACACTGCCGGTGCTGCAGAGAAGGCGCGGCTCGCGGCAACGTATGGCGCTGCGATGGTGGACATGGAAGCAGCTACGGTAGCGCGGCTGGCAGCGATGCGCAGCCTGCCCATGTGCGCGTTCAAAGCGGTGTCGGACGCGGCGGATGCTGTTCTGCCGGACATTGACCGCTTTGTGACCAGTGAAGGGCAGCTGCAGACCACACGCTTTGTGGCGCATGTGGCGTTGCGGCCCCGGTACTGGGGCGCGGTTGCGGGGCTGGCCAAGGGCAGCAAGTTAGCGTCGGCAGCGCTGGCTGCAAAGCTGCAGATCTTTCTCCAGCACAAGGACTGGCAGTACACCAATCGCACCGGGCGCTTCGACAAGCAGGACTAAGCGTTGGTTTGCTTGACCGAAGGTCTGGGATGCAGCGTCCAAGCTAGCAGCGGCCACGAACACGGCAGCTTGGGGTGAGGCGTGGCTTGGTTTGCGGTGCTGATGTCTTTGCTGGCCGGAGCGGCGAATCCGTTTCAGTCGGCGACCAACGGTGAGTTGAACAAGCAGTTGCAACAGCCGGTTTGGGCGGGGATCGTGGTGTACGCGACCGGGTTGCTGGGCATGCTGGTTATCGAGGCCTTTGCTCGACAGAGATTCCCGGGCGCGAACCTAAGCCGCGTGACTTGGTGGGCGTGGACAGGTGGCCTGATCAGCATTGCGTCCACGATTGCGGGGCTGATGTTTGTGCAGAAGTTGGGGTCGGGCATTTTTACCAGCTTAAGTTTGACCGCGTCGCTTGTTGTGTCGGTGTTGCTGGACCAGTTTGGCGTACTCGGGCTGAAGCAGCATCCGCTCTCGGTAAGCCGGGTGCTCGGATGTGGGTTGTTGGTTGCGGGTGTGTGGCTCGTGAACCGGTCCTAACAGCAGGCCGCGCGGTCACCTACACTGAAAGACAGTCATGGTTGAGGGCATTCCAAGCGAGATGCGAGCCGCGGTGTATCGCGCGCCGGATGTGGTGGTCACAGAAGCTGTGCCGGTTCCGGAGATCGGTCCCGGTGAGGTGCTGGTACGCATCGACACTTGCGGCATCTGTGGAACCGACCTGAAGAAGATCCATACGGGATCGCACTCCGCGCCGCGCGTGTTTGGGCACGAGATGGCTGGCACCATCGCACGCGTCGGTGAGGCTGTGCGTGGGTTTGCAGTGGGTGACCGCGTTATGGCGTTTCATCACATCCCGTGCGGGCAGTGTTTCTACTGCCGTAAGCAGACCTTTGCGCAGTGCGAGCAGTACAAGAAGGTGGGTACGACCGCAGGCGTGGGCGCAGCGGCCGGTGGCGGTTTTGCGCAGTACATCCGCGTGATGGACTGGATTGTGGGCGATGGCATCACGCCTGCCGGGTTGATCCATGTGCCGGACGACATCCCGTTTGAGCAGGCCGCGTGGATCGAGCCGGTCAACACGTGTTTCAAGGCCATTCAGCTGCTGCATCTGGAAGCCGATGACACGGTGCTCGTGATCGGGCAGGGCAGCATCGGCATTTTGCTGGCAGCATTGGCGCGGCAGACCGGGGCGACGGTGCTTACCTCGGATATGTATCCGGAGCGTCACGCTGTGGCGCGGCAATACGGGCTGGAACATCCGCTGGACGCACGGGGTGATGTGGTAGCCGCGTGCAAGGCCGCGACGGAGGGCCGTGGTGTGGATGTCGCCCTAGTTGCGGTTGGGGCGGATGCGCTGATCGCGCAGGCCATGGAGGCGATTCGGCCGGGTGGACGCGTGATGCTCTTTGCGTCGACACAGCATGGCACGGCGCCCTTCGATCCAGCAGCGGTCTGCATGGATGAGAAGACGCTGATGGGGTCGTACTCGGCGAGTGTGGCGATTCAGCAGGAAGGGATCGACCTTGTTTATGAGGGCTACCGCTCCGGCAAGCTCGACCTGACGAAGTTGATCTCGCATCGGTTCAGCGTCGACGAGGCGAGCGAAGCGGTGTGGCTGGCGTCGCATCCTCAGCCCGACTCGATGAAGGTGGTCCTGAAGCTTTGAACTGCACGTGCGCTGGTGTGTTCTCAACATAGCGCCGAACGTCGCTATTTCCGCCTTGCTGACCCCGTTTGCTAGACAGCCGCAACCCGGTGGTCTTATCAGGCGTCTGTGGAAAAGTGTGGGCTACCGGGCGAATTTCGTTACGTATCAAGCAACGCACGGTTCCGGATTCGCACCTCAATGACAGTACGCGCTGGTGCTTGCAGGTGTTGATCCGAAGAGCATACAGCGACTCAAAATCTGCAGCGACTGCCTTGTCGCAAACCCCCCTGACCGTTCTGACGTGATGCCTGTTCAGCGGTGGCTTCAATAGCCACCCTGCAGTGGCGCGTGTGCGCAGAATGACGAGGACGACCTGATGGCTCCATTGAATGATATGACTCGGTTCATCTGTCTATTCCACAGTGCGGATCGTGCGCACGCGGCCGTTCGTGCCTTAGAAGCGCTTCAGCGTGACGGGGAAGACGTGATCGGCAGCGTAAGCACCATCGGCGATGGTGCAAGCTCTACGGGTTTGGTTGGATCCCAAGCACTCACTGACTTGGGCGTGCCGGAACGCGATCTCGAGCATCTGCAGCAGGGCTTGCGGGACGGCGGTGTGCTTGTGACCCTGCAGGCGCCTGAGGAGCGAAGCGACGAAATCGAGAAGATCTTTCATCGCTTTACCGCAGAAAAGATTGATGAAACAGAGTTGCAAAGTGCCGCGGTACCCGTGGCTGCTGCAGCGGTTCCTGCGGCCCTGGTGACCGGGGAGCGCGCGGTGGACAGCAGCCTGGGCGAAGCGGTTGTCCCGATCGCCGAAGAAGAGCTTGTTGTCGGCAAGCGCGCTGTCGACCGGGGCGGCGTGCGTGTTTTCCGGCGCACGGTCGAAGAGCCTGTGGAGCAGGATGTAAGTCTCCATGGCGAGCGGGTTGTACTTGAGTACCGCGACGCCAATCGGCCGGCAACCGAGGCCGACGTACGCGCCGGTTCGCAGCAGATTGAGTTGGTCGAAACCGCAGAGGTCCCGGTGGTCCAGAAAGTGGCTCGCGTTGTGGAAGAGGTACACGTGGGCAAACAGGCGACAGAGCACACGGAGGTCGTGCAGGATACCGTGCGGCACACCGAGATTGATGTGGAGCCTATCGAGACCACAGGCCGAAGCGTCCGCGAATAGGTGAATCACCCGTAGTAACGGCCACGCACATAGGTCTGCGTGGCGCAGAGCGGGCGACAAAGAGGTACCTCGCGGCATGGTCACGCGAACTGCAGAAGACGAAGATACGGGGGAAGAATGGCGACAGAACGTGTAAAGGTGTATGAGGACGGGCAGCGCAAAGGTGGATTGCCCGTTTGGGCGTGGCTGCTGCCCTTGCTGCTGATTTTGGCCTTGCTGGCCTGGTATTTACTCCATCGCAACAATGCCGCGACATCGACAAGTCAGGGATCTACGCCAGCTGTGGCCAGTGCTCCGGCAGGGGCGGCGGGACTGCCATCCCTGGGCGCGGTGCATTTCGCGACAGACAGCGCCGATTTGACGCAAGACGATCAAGCAATCCTTACGCAGGCGGCAGCTTACATGAAGCAGCATCCAGAGGCACATCTGCGGCTGGAGGGCTACACAGATTCCGTGGGGAACGACCCGCACAACTTGACCTTGTCAGAACGGCGAAGCCAAAGCGTCGCAACGTTTTTGAGGGGCCAGGGTGTGGATGGATCACGGTTGACGGGCGAAGGGTTCGGCCCGGCAAACCCTGTGGATACCAACGCAACGGCAAGCGGCAAGGCTGATAACCGGCGCGTGGAGTTGTTTTCGCAACAGCAGTAAAAGGCGATCCTGGGTCGCATCATCTGCTGCCCAAACAGATCAACGAACAGCATCAACTCAACGAACAGCACCAGCACAAAGGAAAGCGAGTTAGCTATGCAAACAGTCGTGGGACTTTACCGGACGATCAATGAGGCGAATCAGGTACGTCAGGCGTTGCTGAGCGAAGGGTACAGCGGTGGCGATGTCACCGTAGTCGACCAGAGTGAGAGCGACTACCAGGGCGGGAGCTATGCATCGAGCGACTACGGTACGACAACCGGGTCCGGCGTGACCGGCTTGACGGGCTCGAACACGGGCATCACGGATACCACCACGGCACGTGAGTATGGTGGCACTGCAACGGCAGAAGGCTCGCGGGACACCGGCGTCGGTGCAAAGATCAAGCACTTCTTCCAGGATCTCGCCGGCCACGATGAAGACACGCACAGCGCCTACACTGAGGGGCTGAGCCGCGGTGGTGCGTTGGTGGCCGTCAATGTGAGCGAGGGCGAGGTCGATCGCGCCGCGGCAATCTTGCGGCAGTATGGCGCAACAGACGTGGAAGGCAATGCCGGTTACAGCGGCACCGGCACTTCGACCGCAACAACGGGAACCGTCACGGGTGAGCAGGTTATCCCGGTGGTGGCTGAAGAACTCGTTGTGGGCAAGCGCGAGGTGGAGCGTGGCGGTGTGCGCGTCTTCTCGCGAGTGGTGAGTGAACCGGTCAGCGAGAGCGTCAGCCTGCATGATGAGCGCGTCGTGGTAGATCGCCGCAACGTCAACCGTGCTGCCACAGAGGCAGACTTTACCAGTGCAGGACATGCTGAAGTCCGTGCAATGGGTGAAGAGGCCGTGGTTGGCAAGGCCGGCCGTGTGGTGGAAGAGGTTGTCGTCGGCAAGACCGCGGCAGACCGGACCGAGACGGTGCAGGACACGGTTCGTCACACCGAGGTCGATGTGGAGCCGGTTTCAACCACCACCACGACCGCAAGAACAACGGGCACGAACAGCGGCTCGAAGTTCTAAGCAGTCTTAAAGCAAGGTGCGGGGTCCGGAGCGGTATAGCTTCGGACCCCGCTGTGTGTCCAGGGGAGAGCGATGTCCATACTGCAGCTGGAAGGCGCATACGAAAACGAGTTAACGGCAACGGGCGAGTTTCACGCCAACGCGCCAAGGACGGTGCTGTTGCTGCCCTCCGGCGAGCGGCTTGTGCTTCCCACGGAACTGCTTCTGCAAGCTGCCGAGGTGCGCGATGTCGCGTCGCAGTCGGCCAACGCGCAAGCGCGCAGTCCCGAACTGGAACCTAGCCCTAGCGTAGCCGTGAATGCGGCGGGTTCTGATGCTGTGATCCCGTTGGTGTCTGAAGAACTACTCGTGGGCAAAGTGCAAGTGGAGACAGGGCGCGTGCGCGTCCGTCGCGAAACCCAGGAGCAGATGCAAACGGTGAGCGTGCCGCTGACACAGGTGAGCTGGGACGTGGAGCATGTGCCGGTGGAGCGCGTGGTCGAGGCCCCGCCCGAGGTGCGCCAGGTAGGAGACACCATGATCTTTCCCTTGGTGGAAGAACGAATGGTCGTTCATCGTGAACTCTGGCTCCGCGAAGAGGTGCATGTTCGTCGCGTAAAGACCGTGGTGGAAAAGAGCGCCGATTTTGCGGTGAAGCGGGATGTGCTGATCGAGGAAAGACTAGATACCGCTGACTCCGATCCCACCTTGCGAAGCTGACAACCTAGCGACGAGTGCGCAGCAGAAGAGCCCCGGCCACAAACAGCGCAGAGGCTACGCCGCCAAGCAGATAGATGGCGTGGCGGTACGCCGCTTGCACCTGGGGCGGCGTAGCGCGTGTGCTGTCAAGGCACTGCGCGCAGCCCTGGGCGTGAAGGCGAACAGCCGCTAGCAGCAAAAGTAGGCCTGCGAAGAAACCCCACCCCAGCCTGCTGTGTAAGTGAAGCTCAAGCCTCGGGCTTCTAGGGGTCACGAACAAGCGCAGACTCCCTTCGGGAGTGACAAGCAAGAATGACGGTGGAGCAAGCCTGGTTCGAGGGCTATTGTGCGTACTCAAGCAGGGCGAAGAGGAAGATCCAGAGGACGCCCATCGTATGCCAGTACCACACCGTGGAGTCCACGACGACCTGCCGCGTGGCCATCTGGCGCGAGCGATACAGCAGCCACAGTGCCCACACCACGGCACCGATGCCAAGGAACAGGTGAGCGGCATGGGTGAAGGTGATCAGGTAGAAGAAGTGGCTGGATGGGTTGGAACGGAAATACACATGGCTCATGGCGAGCTGGTTCCACGCCACCCATTGACCGATCAGGAATAGCAGACCAAGCCCAAGGGTAGCGAGCAGCCAGAAGCCGGCGCGCTTGGAGGTAGGGCGGCCGAACCCGAACCACTCATCCATCACATGGTGCTCGTGAAACATGGCGCGACGCGCGACTTCGGCCGTAGCCGAACTAAGGATCAGGACCGCTGTGTTGAGCCAAAGGATGGACGGCACCGCGGTAGGTAGCCACTCATTGATGTAGCGATCGTATGCATCGAAATGCCCGGTCGCCTTGGTGACAAAGAAGACGCTGACAAGGGCGACAAAGAACATGAGGTCGCCGCCGAGGGCAAAGAAGAGACCGACACGTGCCTGGGCAAGCCGCTCCCGTGGGCCACGCCGGCCTTGTGGCCGCTCATGCCAGTTGTCGCCATCGCCATTACCGCCGGTGCGCTTGTCCGTGGGCGGACGACGACCGTTGCCGTTATCATTTTCGCCGGTGTGATTACCGGTGCCGCCTTGGCGGCGTTCGATCTCGGGAGGTGTGAGGATCGTGGGCATCGGTGGCCTTGGAACTGCACGGAGGTGCCTTGCTCTTTCAGCTTACTCTTGTTTTCGGCGAGCTTGTGCGATGTTTAGCCGAGGGGTTGGGTTCGGTAGCGAGAGGTGAGGACGGCGATGCGTCCCTTGAACATAAGGCGAAGGAGCTGAACCAGAAATTGTTTACAGGACGCGCTATTGGGGTGCGGGGATGCGCACAGTCTTGGCCTTGCAGGAGCGAATTGCGGCCGGGCACGCGGTGGGGTGCAGCGACGTGTCCAGGCAAACCTCGACGGCGGTCAGGACGTTGTTGCCGCAGCTGACCAAGAGGTCGCTTTGTGGGATGGATGGATTGCTGTTGGTGAAATCGGCTTGGATCTGGGCGGGCGCTAGAGATGTTTGCGCGCTGAGGTGACTGAATACCGGCGGGATCGTGACGGACTTGTAGGCGCTGCGGACGGCCTGGAAGTAGGCGTCGGCACTGAGGCCGGAGCAGGTTCCATGGGTTTGCCACTCATGCTGCAGCAGGCCTGGATCCGGGTACAGGTCACTGTACTGGCTTGGGTTCTGCGGACCGGGCGCAGTGGAGCAATCGCTGGGATAGGTGCCGTTGGCGTTTTCAGGCCACAGCCCGTGGAGAACGAAGGTGTCGTGTGCAGCACACTCGGCTGCGGTGGGGTGCGTTCGACAATACTCCGGTGACCAGGAAAGGTTGAGCAGATAAAGGTCGAACTTGCCGGATGAGGCCTGCGGCACGGCCCGATTGCTGTGCTGGGCATAGGGGCCGGGTGTGGTTTGCGGGGTCTGCGTCGTGCGCTGCGGTGCGGTGTTGCAGGCAGTCAGCGGGCTGAGGCAAACGAGGAGCACGAGCAGGGCTCTCGGGTTCATGCGTGTGTTGGAGTAGGTGGGAGTATGGGTGGTTGTTTGTGGGGTGTGGGGGTTGGGTGGTGGTTGGGGAAAGCAGGTTCCCCGTTCGGGGAATGAGAAATTAAAAAGGCAATGGCTAAGGCAATG
>CAXTRU010000033.1:0-17283 GCA_964246665.1 uncultured Acidobacteriaceae bacterium | reverse complement strand
ACTAGCCACCGAGCACCGAGCACCGAGCACCGAGCACCAAGCACCAAGCACCTAAATGCTGTACAACAGCCGATCAAACACGCCCATCACCGGAGCGAATATCGTGAGCACGATGACGAATCCGAAGAACATGAAGCCGAACATGATCCACAGGCTGTAGCGCTCATACGCGCGCGCGGCGTTGTAGGGCAGGTAGTAGAGCAGGATCTTGCCGCCGTCCAGGAACGGCAGCGGCAGCAGGTTGAACACGCACAACAGCAGGTTCACTAGGATGCCGAAGTAGAAGAACAGCAGCAGCGGGAATATCGGCGGCAGCCCCGGCGGCACAAAGTCCAACTCGCGCAGGCTCAGCGCGTTGGCAATGAAGAACGAGCTGGCCGCGCCGGCAGGGTTGGCGTGCTTGACGATGACCAGAGCCACCAGGCACAGCAACGCCGCGCCAAACTGCGCGACGGGCCCAGCCAGCGTTGCGGTGATCTCCTGCTTCGGGTGGCGGAAGTTGCGCGTCGTCATGGGCACGGGTTTGCCCCAGCCCAGCACCAGCGGCGATCGCCAGATGAAGATCAGCGGCCACAGCGCCGTGCCGAAGAAGTCAAAGTGTGGCGCCGGGTTCAGCGTCAATCGGTTCATCATGCGCCCGGTTGGGTCGCCGAGCCGGTTCGCCATCCAGGCCTGCGCCGCGTCGTGCAGCGAGATCGACAACACCATCACAACCAATTCAAAGACGACCAGGGCCAGGATCAACGGCGACAACGACATGGCTTCAGCTTACCGGACAGCGCTCGCGGCTTCACTCAATCGCGAACACCGCATAGACCGTGGCGGATTTGGTGATGCGCTGCGGCTGGAGCGCAAGAGGCTCTACCTTTTGCTGTGCCACACTGTCGGCCATGCGCAACGTCTGAGTCTCCACACCGCCGAAGCCGCTGCTGGCGAAGATGCCGCGCGGCGGCGTTTGATTGCTGGCGTAAACCAGCGGCCCAAGCTGCACGCCCAAACCCTTGGCCATCGAGGCCGCGATGTCGCGAGCATGTGCTAACGCCTTCGCTGCGGCTTCGGCCTGCAGCGCGTCGTCGTGCTGCAATTGCCAGTCGACGTTGCCGCTGTCGTTGGCACCGGCTGCGATTGCAATCTGGAGCACCTTCGCGGCCAACCCCGCCGGCAGCGTCACACGCCAGGCCTGCGAGAAGCTGAAGCGAATGCCCTGCGCATAGCGGGCCTTGTCCTCGTCATTGCCTGGCCCGAGCGGATGGAGACCTTGGCCCTGACTCTCAATCGCGTCCTTGGGCACGCCTGCCTGCAGCAGAGCGGCCACAATCGCATTCGAGGTGCGCGAGGCGTCAGCGTAGGTTCCAGCCTCGTCTTTGCCGAAGCTCTGAAAACCAAGGCTCACCACGGCAATGTCCGCAACGGCGGCGGCCTCGTCGCTTGTGCTGATGGCGATGGTCTTGTTCTCCTTGTTGATCTGAATCTGCTGCGCCGCGACCGAAAGCACCATGGCTGCAGAAAAGATCATTGCCACTGCCCACCGTAGCCTCATCGCAAGTTCTCTCGTTCTGCCGCGGCAATTACGTCTTCTGTCTTCTTCTTGTGCTTCACCGGGCCGTGTTCCGCTTTGGACCGGCGATCCGGGATGGCGCCCCCTGGCGGCGGCGTGCCCAGCCGTTCACGGGCATTTGCCTTAACGGCCTTTGTCGCGGAAAACACCGCCGGCCTGCGCTTCTTCATTGCTTTGACTTCCTTTCGCGGGATCTGTGAGGGAAGCGTCCTTTGTTTGGCTGCCGTCGTCCATGCAATCGTGTGTCTTCCGTCCGACACAGCCATCTCGCGCATCCTAACCCACAGGAGTGCCCATGAACGTTGCGGCTACCGAGTCCGTTCTCCGAGCCCTCTACGGCTACTTTTTTCTTGTATTCATCGTTCGCATTGTAGGCCGTCGGCCCGGCAAGCAGCTTACCCCGTTTGAGTTCATTCTGATCTTCTTTCTGGGCGGCTTGATGCTCACCGCTATCGTTTCCGATGAGGCGTCGGTGACAAATGCGTTCTGCCAAATCATCGCTGTCGCCTTCGCGCACTTCAGCCTGCCGGCGCTTCGCACGCGATCGGACCGTGCGGCCAAGATCCTGGATGGCACGCCGCTCGTCTTGATGGAAGGCAACACCTGGCGCGCCCTGACGATGCGGCGCCAGCGCATCACGGACGACGACGTCATGGAAAAGGCTCGGGACCAGGGTCTGAAGAAGCTCGATCAGATCAAGGCCGCTGTCCTTGAACGCAACGGCGAGATCAGCATTCTGTCGAAAGACGACAAGTAGCGCCCTCGCTGTTCTTCCCACAACGCACGCCTCACCCGAGACCGCGAAGGACCTGTACCTGCATGGCTACCTCACAAGCTGAACTGAAGCACGTTCGTGACGACGTGCCCCAGGTCGACGGCGATATTGCCGTCGGCGAAGATCTTGCTTTTCAACGCCGATGGTGGACCTTCGAGAAAGCCGTCTGGAGTTTTTTTGTTCTGATCCTCATTGCCGATCTCAGCGGTGCGTTGGGCCGCGGTCCACTAGCCAATGCGAAGGCCAAAACCGCTGACGGCACACTGCAGGTGAAGTATGAGCGTGTTCTGCGTGAAAACACATCGTCCATCTTGACGGTGCTGCCGGGCCCGGGCGCGGTGCACAACAAACAGCTGCAGCTGTTTGTGTCGGACAGCATCTTGAAGCAGTTTGGTGCGCAACGCATCATCCCGCAGCCGGATGTGTCGACGGTCGGCAGGGGCGGCGTGACCTATGCCTTTCCCGCAACGACTTTGCCCATCACCATTCAGTTTGAATTGAAGCCCTCATTCATCGGCATGCACGCCTTTACCGTCGCTGTACCCGGGGCAGATTCGGTGCAAGCCAAATCGTTCGTTCTGCCCTAAGGAGAGCCGCATGGGAACCATTCTTCACGCCATCGCCGGCTACTTCTTTTTGATGATTGTTGTGCGTGTGCTCACGCGCAGGCCCGGCGGCCAGATGACGCTCAGCGACTTCGTCCTTGTCTTCCTGATGGGCGGCGTCATCATCCTTTCCACGGCCGGCAGCGACCGTTCGCTGACCAATTGCACCTGCGCCGTGGTGACAATCGGCTTGCTACATCGCACGGTGTCCTGGGCGAAGATCAAGGTGCCTCGGCTTGGCGCCATCATTGACGGTACGCCGATTGTGCTGATGAAGCATGGCGAAATCCTCAACGACGTGATGCATGGCATGCAGGTGCAGCATGCTGATCTCCAAGCGGCCGCTCGCCTGAAGGGCATCCAGAGCCTCGACCAGGCCGACTACGCCATCCTGGAACGCAACGGCGGGATCAGCATCATCGAAAAAGAGGACAAGTAGTCTCAAGTGCGCTGCTCCGCTCCTGTTATCCAAGGCTGCGCGCACGGGGCCGCTTCCCTATCGTGAACGCTCGGGTTTACTCTCCATGCCATTGCTTTTGTTTGGCATGGACGGGCGCCGCTTCGCCACGTGCATCGGAAGCTTCAGATTCACGAGTGAAGGTCAAAACCCGCTATGAGCCAGGCCCAGCGTCAAACGCAAGAAAACACCGGCAACGACCAGCAGATTGAAACCGATATTCCGCAACGGCTCGATCGACTGCCGTGGTCCGGTTGGCATACGCGCATCATCACCGCGCTGGGCACATCATGGCTGCTGGATGGCCTTGAAGTTACGCTGGTCGGATCGCTTTCCGGCATCCTGGAAAGCCAATCCGGCCTGCACCTCAGCGACCCGCAGGTGACGGGCGCAGCCACGACATACCTTGCGGGCGCTGTGTTGGGCGCGTTGCTGTTCGGCTACTTGACCGATCGGCTCGGCCGCCGCAAGTTGTTCCTCGTCACGCTGGCGACGTATTCGTTGGCTACGGTGGCCAGTGCATTTTCCATGGGCTTCGGCACGTTTGCGCTGTTCCGTTTTTTCACCGGTGTCGGCATCGGCGGCGAGTATGCCGCGATCAACTCCGCGGTGGACGAGTTGATCCCGGGTAAGGTGCGCGGCGTGACGGACCTTGTGGTAAACGGCACCTTCTGGGTGGGCGCCACGCTGGGATCCTTTGTGGCCATGCTGCTGCTGCGCGGCCACATGTTCGCACCGGACAGGGGTTGGCGTTATGCCTTTGGCATCGGCGGCTGCCTTGGCTTGGTTGTCCTCGTTCTGCGGCTGTTTGTGCCGGAAAGCCCACGCTGGCTTATGCTGCGCGGCAAAGAAGAGGAAGCCGACAAGATCGTCAAAGACATCGAAGCGCGCGCCAGCAAGGGGCATCCGGACCAACTTCCGCAACCGGAGGGCGAAAAGCTCAAGATCACCGTCCGCGACCACACGCCGATGCGCGAGATCTTCGCCAATATGGTCGGCGAAAATCGCCAGCGCTCCATCCTTGCGCTTGTGCTCATGGTGGCGCAGGCATTCTTCTTCAACGCTATTTTCTTCAGCTATGGCCTCATCGTGAAGAAGTTTTTCCATGTGCCCGACCAGGACCTACCGCAGCACCTGCTGCCTTTCGCGATCGCGAGCTTCTTCGGGCCGTTGACGCTGGGGCACCTGTTCGACAAGATCGGGCGCAAGCCGATGATCACGGCCACGTACGGGATTGCGGGCATTCTGCTGGTGGTGACGCTGATCCCGTTTGGCATGGGGCACCTCAGCGCGCGGGCCATGGGCGTCCTGTTCAGTTGCACGTTCTTCGTCGCGTCATCTGCTGCGAGTGCAGCGTACTTGACCGTCAGCGAAATTTTCCCGCTGGAGATTCGCGCGTTTGCCATCGCGATCTTCTACGCTGCAGGCACACTGGTTGGTGGTGCGGGCGCTCCGCTGCTCTTCGGCTTCCTGATCAACACGGGTTCGCACTGGGCTGTCAGCGGAGGCTACGCGTTGGGCGCTGCGTTGATGCTGACCGGCGCCATCTGTGAATGGCGCATCGGTGTCGAGGCCGCGGGCAAGTCGCTGGAATCGATCAGCAAGCCACTGCAAAGTCGCTAAAAGCTGGAAAGCACGCGCATCAAAGCAACGCAGCGAGGAACTCCGGTTCGAGTGCCTGCGCTGGGCCGAAGTGCTCTTCCGCAAGCCGCAGTGCAGCATCTTCGCGACGGCGTCGCAACGCATCGTCGTTCAACAGTTGCACGATGGCCGTGGCGAACGAATCTGCATCGTCGGCCACGCTCACGGCCCCGGGCGCCCAGGCTTCCAGGCCTTCGATGCCCAGGCTTGTGGAGACCACTGCTCTGCCGAAGCTCAACGCTTCCAGCAGCTTGATCTTGATGCCGGTGCCCAACAGCAACGGCACAAGGCACACGGCGGCGCGGGCATACTCGGCCTCCAGTGATGGCACCCTGCCGAGCAACTCGACTCCCAGCGAAGGCAGGTTTGCTGCGCGGGCGTCGTTCAATCCAAGGCTCACCGTGCCGGCCACGGCAAGCTTGGCTCCGGGAATCTGCGCGCGCACCTGCGGCCACACCGCTTCCAGCAGGAACTCCAGCCCGGTGCGGTTCGGTGCGATGTTGGAGCCGACAAACAAGCACCGGCCCGGCGTCACGGCCTCCGGGTTAAGCGCGCGAGGCTGCATCACAATGGGTGTGACCAACACCTTCGCCGTCACCTTTGGGCGAATCTCTTCGGCCTCGCGCGCCTGTGCCGCAAGCACGGTGGTCGCACCGGAAAGCCAGTGCATCTCTTCGGCCTCCGTGATCATGGGCATGTCTAACGGCGCGCCCGCAGCGGCAAAGCGCTGCGCTCGTGCAGACAGAAGGTCGTGCATCAGGATCGCCGTGCGACGCGAACCGAGGCGACCATCGCCCAGCAGTGGCCCCCATAAGCAATAGTTCGCGACCACCACTGTCGCCGCGGCAGCGTTCACTTCCTCGACGGCAACTTCGCTCTCCGCAGGCGTAGGGACGGTGAGATCCCACGCGCCGGTGAACAGGCCGGCTCCGTAGGTGCGTTGGCATAGATTGCTCAACGGCTGCAGCCATGTGCGGCGGAGCGCAAGTCGCGACAAGGCTCGCGCCCAGGCCTTGAATCGCAGCGGTGCGACGTAGATCGATCCCAAGCGAACGTAGCCCGGAAAGCGCAGCGTCACGCCTGCCGGTGGCATGCTGAGCATGCGAAAAAACAGCCGCGGGGAACGGCTAAATGCAGACGTCGCCACAAGCGTCACATCGGCCCCTTGCGCGCGCAACAGGCTTAGCAAGCCGAAGATGTAGGTGGTGCTGCCGCTCCGCTCGTGCACGACGGGATCGCGCGTAAGAAACACGATGCGCTGTTTTGCCGCGGGCACTTCCGAAGGGGGAACCATCGCTGTGATTGTAGCGGCGCACGCTGTTGCTTCAGCAGCGTCGATCCGAATTCTCGACGCTGGCGAACCGGCAGAACTGCGCCCGCAACGCGGCTTGCTCCGCGCTTCCCATCACAGCGATGCACCGCCGGCAGCCGTAGAATAGTCAGGTGGCAGACCTCCTCAACAACATGAACCCGCAACAGCAGGAGGGCATCACGTCCGTAGACGGGCCTGTACTGTTGCTGGCGGGCGCGGGCTCCGGCAAGACGCGTGTGATCACGCACCGCATCGCGTACCTCATCCAGGAGCGCGGTGTCGCTCCGGACGCCATCCTCGCCGTGACCTTCACCAACAAAGCCGCGAAGGAGATGGAGGAGCGCGTCAGCAAGATTCTCGGTCACACGACGCTGGCCAAGCCGACGCTTGCAACGTTTCACTCGTTTTGTGTGCGTATGTTGCGCCGCGATATCGAAGCACTGCGCGTGAATGGGAAGGGCTTGACGAAGAGCTTTGCCATCTATGACGAGACCGATCAGCAGGCCGTCGTGAAGTCGGCGCTGAAGCGGCTGGGCGTGGATGACAAGCAGCTGAAGCCGCGCGTGGCACTGGGTCGCATCTCGTGGGCAAAGAACCACATGATCGACCCGCAAGAATACTTCCTTGCCTCCACCAATCCACTCGAAGAGAAGATCGCGCACATCTTCAAGATCTATCGCGAGGAGCTCTTCAAGGCGAACGCGTTGGACTTCGACGATCTGCTATTAGAAACCGTGCGGCTGCTGAAGTCGAGCGCTGAAGTTCGTGAGCGGTACAACCGCAAGTATCGCTACCTGCTGATTGACGAGTACCAGGACACCAACCGCCCGCAGTATGAGTTGATGAAATTGTTGGGCTCACACGGCAACGTGTGTGTTGTGGGTGATGAGGATCAGTCGATCTACTCCTGGCGTGGCGCGGACATCAAGAACATCCTCGACTTCGAAAAAGATTTCCCAAACGCACGCACGATTCGGCTGGAACAGAACTACCGCTCCACACAGGTGATTCTTGAAGGCGCCAGTGCCGTGGTTGCGCAGAACACGCAACGCAAAGGCAAGAATCTTTGGACCTCCCGCGAAGGTGGGTCGCTGATCGGGCTGTATGAAGCACCCGACGGCGAGAGCGAAGCGATCTTCATCGCCGACCGTGTGAACAGCTATTTGAAGAAGGCCGGGGAGACCGAAGATCTTCCTCGCTGTGCCGTGCTGTACCGCACCAACTCGCAGTCGCGGTTGGTGGAAGAGTCGTTGCGCCGCTACGGCATTCAATACCACATGGTCGGAGGCTTCAGCTTCTATGACCGCGCTGAAGTGAAGGACCTGCTTAGCTATCTAAAGCTTGTGCAAAACCCGCACGACTCCATCGCGCTGCAGCGTGTCGTGAACTCACCGCCACGCGGTATCGGCAAGACCACGATGGAAACGCTGGAGCGCATGGCGCTCGGCACCGGGCTGAGCACGTGGGATGCAATTAGCCGCGCTATCGAGGACAAACTGCTGCCCGCGCGTGCGCTTACGGCGCTCGCCAACTTCCGCAAGCTGATCGAAGACGCGCGCGCCATGGTGCAACTGGATGGGGTTGGGCTGGCGGACAAACTCGCCGCCGACGTCGGCGTAGGTGGCGCCGGAGATGTCGACAACGCCGTCGCCTTCCCCGGAAGCGCTACATCGCAGGAGGACTACGACGGCGAGCTTGCTTCCCTGGCAGCTTCAGCCGAGGCCCAAGGCGACGCGGAGGACGACGCCAGCTTCGACTTCTCGTTTGACTTTGCGGCGGAGACACCAGCCCCGGCGACCGTGAAGGCCAACGACGGCAACAGCGACTTCGACACCAGCTTCAACTTCGGTTTCGATTTCGGCCCCAGTGAAGAGATCTCGACGCTGGCCGCCGAGAATGCGATCGTGAATGACGCTGAAGTGGACGCCGTTGCCGGTTTTAACCCGTTCGCTCCGGTGCCGTTGAAGCAGTCGGCCGCGGATCGCATCCGGGAGCAGAATCAGGCGCGGCTTAATCGCATCGTCGCAGCCCAGGGCGGCGACCACGAGACAGCCAACGAGGCCGATGAGCGTGCCTTCCGCAAGCCCGGTGACCCAGCCACGCTGCCGGAGCTGATCAAGTTCCTGAACGATCGCTCCGGCTACATCCGGGCGTTGGAGGAGGAAGCCACCCCCGAGGCCTTCAGCAGGATCGAAAACCTGAAGGAACTTGCCAACGCGGCGCAGGATGCGACCTCGCGCGGTGAAACCCTGGCTGAGTTCCTCGATCACGCCGCCCTGGTCAGCGACGCCGACCAGTACACGGCCGAGGCGCGCGTGACGCTGATGACGCTGCACGCGGCCAAGGGCCTAGAGTTCCCGCTGGTCTTCCTCGCCGGCATGGAAGAAGGTCTGTTCCCGCACTCGCGCACGCTCACGGACCCGACCCAGATGGAAGAAGAGCGCCGGCTCTGCTACGTGGGCATGACGCGCGCCATGGACACACTGGTGATGACCCGGGCACGCTACCGCCGACGGTACGGCAGTGACATGCCGGAGTCGAGCGTGGCGTCCCGCTTCCTTGAGGAGATCCCGTCGCGGCTCGTGGAAGATCTCGGTTCGCCGGGCTTTGGTGGCGAACGGGATGAGTATGGCGGCTACCGTTCTGGCGGGTCACGCTTCAGTGGCGGCGCTTATGCCACGCCGTACCCGCAGCGGCGTAAGTTCGCACCCGGCGGCGACGACGATGGCGGGGAACGGCATTACTCCTATGAGGACGAGAGCCAGGAGACAGGCGGCGGCGCTGCCCGGCAGTATGCTTCACAGCGCTTCGGCGGCAGCCGCCCCGGCGCGAACGCCAGCAACGGCGGCGACCGGACGGCAGCGTTCTTCGGCAAAGGTGGCAGCGGAAGTTCTGGCTTTGGCAAGGGGCCGGTGGGCGGTGGTAGCGGCTATCAGTTGGGCGACAAACGCTACCCCGGGCGACCCAAAATGGACATCCCGACGCCCACGGGACGCACCGGATTGGACAAAAATATCCGCGTCAGGCACCCGAAATATGGCGAAGGAATGATCGTTAGCCGCGAAGGGGACGGCGACGACGCGAAAATTACGGTATCCTTTACAGGGCACGGCATAAAGAAGCTGGTGGAGAAGTTCGCCCAGCTTGAGCGGCTGTAGCGATACGGCAGCCCGCCGGCACAGGATTCCGCAGCAACGAAACACCACACGGCAGAGTCCCTTTGCCGCACTTCAAGAGATCAGGACAAGCATCGATGGCAAACACCACCAAGATTACCGACCGCACGGAGCGCAAAAAGCTGAAGCGCGCCGCCCGCAAGAAGGCTACCCCCAAGACCGCCCGCACCTACGCGCGCGGCGAGCACAAGCAGAAGGTGAAAAAGCTGTCGCGCGGCCAGTCCAAGCGGTAGCTCTCTGGCACTAACAGAAAGGGCGGCCTTCGGGTCGCTCTTTTTCGTGGGCCGCTGCCCTGTTCCGGGCTATGCTCAGCCATGCTTGGCTTTGCGGCCCTTCTGGTCAGCCTTCTTCTCACGCCAACTGGCGACCAGGTGGACTGGTCGCGGGTGGACATCAACATGACAGGCTCAACCCACGCCTGTTTCCGCGAGAGCTGTCAGCGGCAGAGATGCGGAACGTCCGCCGTGTGGCTCTGCGCTCGTTGGGCGCGAGTTGGCCTGGCTGCGGCGCGCCGACGGATGTCTTGCATGTCTATCGCACCCCGCTCGGACGAGACATTCTGCTGGTGAGCGCTGGGCCGGGTGGATGCCGTGGAGGCCAGGGCTCTAACGGAGCGCTCTGGTTGGTAAGACACGAACGCGCAGGCTGGGAAGTACTTGCCTCGCCCGAGGACGGATTTAGCGGCTGGGGATTGGGTGTTCAACCCCATGGTAGCCGGGGATTTCCTGATCTCGTCGTCGGATGGCACTTGGGCGCGGATGACTTCAGTCTCAGCTACTTTCGCTTCAACGGGCATCATTACCGGCGTGTCTCGGGTATGGAGTTTAGAGGCTGCGGCACCGAGGCGAAGTTTTGTCTCCAGGATGGGCGGCTAGCCCTGAACACCGGTTCCTTTTAGCGCCGGATTGGGCCTTCGACAAGCTATGGCGGAACTTTGCTTACAATCGCTGTAATTGCATTCAACATCTCCTGACGAGGACCCACGCTGCCCCGCCAAATCTTTGCCACGAAGTCCATTGACAAATTGATCAGCGAAAGCGAGCGTCCGGAACATGCGCTGAAAAAGACCCTTGGACCTGTCTCGCTGACCGCGCTCGGTATTGGCGCGGTCATTGGGTCGGGCATCTTCACCGTGATTGGGACAGCAATCGGCGGAAACCCGGCGCAGACCGCGTCCACCTCCGAATCCCCTGTGATCGACCTCGTGCTTGGGACGTTGCACGGCACGGTTGGGCACGTTGCCGGGCGGCCCGGCGCGGGGCCGGCGTTGGCCTTGTCCATGGTTCTGGTCGCGATTGTGTGCGCCTTTACGGGGCTCTGTTATGCGGAGCTTGCCAGCATGATCCCGATCGCCGGGTCGGCCTACACGTATACCTATGCGACGTTGGGCGAGTTGGTGGCGTGGATCATCGGCTGGGATCTGATCCTGGAGTACGCCTTTTCCAACATGAGCGTGAGCGTGGGGTTTGCCGCGCACGTGGTCGATCTGCTCGACTGGCTCGGCATTCACCTCAACCCGAAGTGGCTTTCCCCGGCGTACCTTCCGCTTGGTCTGCAGGACCTTGCGGGGCACGATATCTACAAGCCTGGCTGGCACTTCGGCTTCAACATCCCGGCGTTTCTCATTGTCATCCTGTTGACGATGGTGCTTGTGCGGGGCATTCGTGAGTCGGCGCGCACCAACAACATCATGGTGCTGATCAAGATCGTCGCCATTGTTGCGTTCGTCGTCGTCGGCCTGAAGTTCATCCATCCGGCCAACTACCATCCGTTCTCGCCAAACGGTTGGAGCGGCGTACTGGCCGGGGGCTCGATCATCTTCTTCACTTACATCGGCTTTGACTCTGTCTCGACGGCCAGTGAAGAGTGCCGCGATGCCCAACGCACCGTGCCGATCGGCATCGTCGCGACGCTGATCGTTTGCACCATCCTGTACGTGGCCGTGGCGCTGGTACTGACCGGCATTGTGCCCTGGCAGACCGTGATTGGCGATGCGGCTCCCGTGGTCAACGCGCTGAAGCGGCTCACGGCTGCGACCGGTAGCCCGCTGCTGCACTGGACGCGGCTGTTTGTGCTGCTTGGCGCCATCATCGGGATGATCTCGTCGATTCTGGTCTTCCAACTGGGCCAGGCACGCGTGTGGTTTGCTATGAGTCGCGACCGCCTGCTGCCGGATGTGTTTTCGGAGGTGCACCCACGCTTTCGTACGCCGGCATTTGCCACATGGGTGGCGGGCATCCTTGTAGCCATTCCGTCCGGGCTCTTCGACGTCGGCACCCTGGCCGAGTTGTCCAACATCGGCACGCTGTTCGCCTTCGTGCTCGTGTCCATCGGCGTGCTCATTCTCCGCAAAAAGCAGCCTGAGCGCCCCCGGGGCTTCCGGCTCCCGGGTGGCCCGGTCTTTCCCGTGCTGAGCATCGTCTTTTGCGTGCTGCTGATGGCGGGTCTTCCCGTGCGCACATGGGAGCGTTTTTTTATCTGGCTGGTGGTTGGTCTGTGTGTGTACGTGTTGTACAGCCGGAAACGTAGCGAGTTCTATAAGCCTTCGTGAGAAGCAAACCCTTGCAGCGGCCTCAACTTCGACAGGTTCTCTGTGAACACAATCTCGATCGTGCGCTTCCAAAGCGGAAGCTGCAGTATTGGGCTCAGCTGGCTCGCTGACGTGCTATTGGTTATTCTGAAGCACAACGGAAGCCCCGCTGAGATAGGAGTTATTGCAATGGCTACCTTGGCGCAAACCAGCGTGCTCACGCCGCAGGAGTACCTAACAACTTCTGACTTTGAACCCGACGCAGAGTATGTGGATGGCAGAATCGAGGAGCGGCCCATGGGGGAGCTAGACCACACGACGTGGCAGCAGGCTCTGGAGCTTTGGTTCCTTGCGCATGGGCGGGAGTGGGGCCTTCACGTACGAAGTGAGTTGCGCGTCCAAGTCTCCTCGACGCGGTACAGGGTTCCGGACGTCGTCGTGTGGGACCGAAACGCGCCGACAGAGCAGATTCTGCGCTCTGTTCCGGTGGCGGTCTTCGAGGTTCTATCACCAGAAGACCGTATGCAGCGCATGCTGGAGAAGCTGCATGACTATGACCGCATGGGCGTACGGAATATCTTTGTGATTGACCAGGCAAGTCGTTTCTTTCGATTCTCGGGCGGCGCACTGCAGCCAACTCAACGAGCTGAACTAGAAGGCCATTCGGGGTACATCGACTTTCAGGAAGCGCTCACAAAGCGCGACGAGTATTTCTAGCGGGTACGCCGTGCGAGCCGTTTGTGCCACCCATTGCCGGCGATGATGGTGAATGCCTGATCTATCCCACTTGGACGTAGCGCGAGCCGTGCATGCTTTCCTCCGTACCGCCGAGGATGGAATGGCTCGATGAGACACTTTGAACCCGCGTTGAGCGAAAGGATCAGTGCCAGGGTGGTATTACCCGTGCGAGGTTGAGAGAAGATTGTGAACGGGTGCGCCTTCCACAAATCGCAAGCTGATCCGTTGATGTCGATCGAATTCAATCCGGATTTCGCCCCCTGCGCAGTGATGGCGGAAGTTTACTCCGCATGGAGTGGAGTTTCATCGCCCTTCCAATGGCACAGACACACCAAGCAAGCATGAGAAAAACGAGAATCGTTGTACCGTAATTATCTTTGAAGAACGATTCCCAAGCCCCCATTGCGATTTCTCCCTGTCGCCGTTTTAACAGAAAAGCCGCAGGGCAAACAAAATGGCGCTCGCGGCTCCGAGTGCAACGGGTGCGAGCCCTTGCGCTGAAGCAGTCCACTTCTTGGAACTGAAGCGCTTCGAGTTTGCTGGCAGTAGCCCTACCACCCAGGCCCGGGCAGGAATCCAGAGAGGATGGCCGCCCAGCCGGCTTAGTGCCAGGATCGGTTTCCCCAGCGCCCCGATTAGGTGTACTCGCCTATCGGCTCTTTCCCAGAAAACGTTACGTCCGAAATCAGGACCCTAATGCGCGGCCATCTGTTCCGGATCGACCTTGGCCGTCTTGGGCGGCAGACGCATCACCCACACCAGCGGCGAAAGCGCCATGACGGTACATGCGAGGATCAGGAAAGCATTCTTGTAGGCCAACATCGAAGCCTGCAATTGCATTTGCCCGTAGATCTGCGCCATGGCCAGCGGCTGCGCGGCTGCAATCGTCGCGTGGGTCGCTTCCGCGAAGCGGCTGACGTAGGCCGAAACCGCATATCCGCCGGCACTGAGGTTGGAGGCCAGTGAGAGCTGGTTGATCTGCGACGACCGTGCGAGAAAGGTGGTCAGCAGAGCTGTTCCGGCCGAGCCGCCCATGTTGCGCGCGAAGTTCGACAGCGACGAGATCTGGTTGCTCTTGTCCCGCGGCACGCCGACGTAGTTCAGCGTGCTGATTGGGATGAAGATGAACGGCAGCCCGATCACCTGCAGCATGCGCCACACTGTGACGGTGCCGAACGCGCTGTACAGGTCCAGCCGCGTGAGGTTGTACAGTCCTGCAGCCACAGCAATATAGCCAAGCATGACCATGAGCCGTGGGTCGCCCTTGCCCAGTGTGCGTCCGGCAACGGCCATCATCACCATCATGACGAAGCCGGCGGGCGAGAGCACCATGCCGGCGCGCTCGGCAGTGTAGCCCAGCAGCGTCTGCAGGAACTGCGGGATGAGCACCGTGGAGCCGAACAGGACCATGCCCAGGATGAGCTGAAGAAACACGGCAGTGCCGAAGTTACGATTTTTCAGCAGCTTCAGGTCGACAATGGGGTCGGGATGGTTCCACTCCCAGAAGGCGAAGAAGATCAGCGTGCAGACGGCAAGAAACGCCGTGGTCTGGATCATGCCGGAGCCGAACCAGTCCTTCTCCTGGCCCTTGTCCAATGTGAACTCCAACAGGCCGACACCAATTGCCACGGAGAGCAGACCGATGAAGTCGATGGGATCGCGGCGCTTGGTGCGCGCCGTGATCTCCGGCGGATCCTCGACCATGCGGTTGGACAGAAAGAGCGAGATCAGGCCGATAGGCAGATTGATAAAGAAAATCCAGTGCCAGTTGTAGTTGTCGGTGATCCAGCCGCCCAGCGTGGGCCCGATCGCCGGCGCGACGACCACGGCCATGCCGTACAGCGCAAACGCCTGGCCGCGCTTTTCGATCGGAAAGGTGTCGGCCAGGATGGCCTGTTCGCTGGGCGCCAAACCCCCGCCGCCAAGCCCCTGCAGCACGCGCGCCAGAATGAGGAACGGCAGGGTGGGTGCCAGCCCGCACAGCAGCGAACACACCGTAAACATGGCCACACAGGTCATGTAGAACCGCTTACGACCGATACGGTTGGAGAGCCAGCCGGAGATGGGCAGGATCACTGCCGAGGAAACCAGGTAGCTGGTCAGCACCCAGGTCGCCTCCTCTTGCGAGGCGCCCACCGAGCCTGCAATGTGCGGCAGGGCGACGTTCGCGATGGAAGTGTCCAGCACCTCCATGAAGGTGGCCAGGGTAACCGTTAAGGCGATCAACCATGGGTTATGTTTCGGCTTCCAAATTGCTTCCGGCATCTCAGGGTACTGAGATAGAGTATCAGTGGCCTGATATGAGTGGAGCAGATCATCGGAAACAAGCAGAGGCCCGGCGCTGCACCGAAGCGATGCGCGATCTTTTCCAAACCCTTCGCGCTCGCTTCGAGGAGGAGTTTCGCGAAACCGGCGTCACGCTGGCGCAGCTTCGTATGTTGAAGATGGTGGAAGGCCAGCAGGGCGCCAGCGCGGCCGCGATTGCGCGGGCCTGCCACGTGACGCCGCAAACGCTGCACACGATGCTGGCGCGCGCAGCGCGTGAGGGCTGGATCGTCCGCGGCAGCACCGACCGCAACCACCGCTTCGTCACGGCTTCGCTCACGGCCAGCGGACAGGCCATCCTGCAGATGGGCACTAGCCTGCGGGAGCGGTTGGAAGACGAGATGTGGCGCGGCGCGTCGCTTGCGCAGATGGTGACCATGCGTCAGGGGCTCGAATCCGGTCTGATCAACTTGACCCGAGCGGCCCCTGCGCCGGCGGGGGAAGCGCTGCATCCAAAGCCGTAATGTCCTTCACGTTTCTGACCGCCCAGTGGCGAAAGCTCATCATGGCGCAGTACGAGGTCGCGCCGGAGGTGCTCGAGAGCCGATTGCCGCCCGGGTTAGAGCTCGATCTCTACGAGGGCCGCAGCTTTGTATCGCTGGTGGGCTTTCTTTTTGCGCACGTCAGGATCCTGGGCCTCCCGATCCCATTCCACACGCAGTTTGAAGAGGTCAACCTTCGTTTCTATGTGCGGCGGCCCATGCCGGATGGCTCGTACCGCCGCGGGGTGGTGTTTCTGAGCGAGATCGTCCCCAAGTTCGCCATCACGGCCGTGGCGCGCACGCTGTACGGGGAGGCGTACTCGACCGCACGAACCGCGCACCACTGGGGCCTGATTGGCAGCGACCCGCTCCGCATTGCCCCCAAGGGAGGCCGGCGGCGGGCGCGGGCTCATTTTCGAGATCTCGCCAGACAGCCTGCATCGAGCGTGCCGGACGCTGCCCCCTGGCACGCCTCCGGGGCCGAGGTGGTCTATGAGTGGAAGCACCGGCGGCAGTGGCAACGCGTCGGGGTCCGCGCCGGCAATCAGCTCGGGGACATTGCGCGGGGCTCTCTAGAGGAATTCATCACCGAGCACTACTGGGGCTATGCGCCGCGGCGGGGAGGCGGCACCACGGAGTATGGCGTGGAACACCGCCGCTGGCAGGTCTACCCCGTCCGCGAGTACCAGGTCGCCTGCAACTTTGGCTCACTGTACGGGCCGGAGTTCGCGGACCTTGCCGACCGCCCGCCGGATCACGTGCTGCTGGCCGAAGGCGCTCCGGTCAGCATCCGCTGGGGTGGACGCATTGCGTAAATGCCCGCGCTGGAATTGAGAGCTGGATGCGCGACCGCGCGCCAAGTTGAGCGTCTAACACTCAGGTGCCAGCGCTCGACGGCGCGAGAGGCTACGGCGGAGCAGGCACAAAGGTAGGATTGGGATCATGAGAACCATTGACGTCACACAGGGCGGTGTTCGTGTTGTGGACAGCCGCTCCACCGCCAGCCTGCTGAGCAAGGTGCTGTGGATCACCACGGCAGCCTTCTTGTTCACGGCTTTTGGCGCATATATTGCACCGCCCTTCCTCGGCATGGGCGTGATGCTGTTGTTCATTTTGAACCTGGGCCTAATCTTCGCGATCAACAGTGCTAGCCGGCGTTCGCCCGGTCTGGCCCTCGTGATGTTTTACGGCTTTGCCACGTTGATGGGCGTGGAGATCGGTCCGATGCTGCAGGCGTACATGCACATGGCCGGCGGCCAAGCCGTTGTGTTCCAGGCTGCGTTGACGACGGCGGTCGGCATGGCCGTGATGGGCATGGTGGCGCAGATTGCCCGCTTCAACTACCAGCGTGTGGCGAACTACGCCTTTGCCGCGCTGCTGGGATTGATCGTGCTGGGTGTGCTTTCGATGTTTGTGCACTTCATCTCGCCCGGCCTGTATGCGTGGGCGACGCTCGCCATCTTCTCCGTGCTGCTGCTGGTGGACTTTATGCGGCTGCGGGATGGCGGGATGGGCCTGACGCCTGTGCAGCTTTCGCTGAGCATCTACATGGACGTGCTGAACATCTTCATCGCCCTGGTACAGATCTTCGGCAACGGCGGCGGACGGCGCAATAGCCGCTGGTCGTGAGCTGGTGGCTGGTGGCTGGTGGCTGGTGGCTGGTGGCTGGTGGCTGGTGGCTGGT
>CAXTRU010000032.1:17392-17599 GCA_964246665.1 uncultured Acidobacteriaceae bacterium | reverse complement strand
GTATCCGGCCGTACTACCCGCATTCTCCTAGACGGCCAGGACATCACCGACGAGACCGTCGGTACTACCATTTTTAATGTCTCCGAGGGTGCTGTTGGCGAGTTTCAACTCAATCGCTCCACCCAGGACGTCTCCGGCGATGTGACCTCCACCGGGCAGGTACTCGTAACGACTCGCACCGGCACGAACCAATTTCACGGCGAACTT
>CAXTRU010000032.1:9459-17374 GCA_964246665.1 uncultured Acidobacteriaceae bacterium | reverse complement strand
CTACAACTTTCAGGACTACCGCGCCCTGTTTGCCTCAGAGTTCAATAGCACACCGCAGTTCCAGCGCAACCAGTATGGTGGTTCCTTCGGCGGCTACCTTATCAAGGATAAGCTGTTCTTTTTTGGGAACTCCGAACGTATCAAGCAGGACTCCTCACAACCGGCGCAGGTGGGTGGGCCCTTTGCAGCGCAGTACACGGGTCTAAGCGTCGCGTCACCGTATCGCGAGACTTATTCAACCGCCCGCCTGGACTACAATGGACCGCTCTCCGGCCGCTACTTCGTTCGGCTGAACTACAACGTGAACTCGCTGCAAAGCAATTTCGGTCAGCAGTTTGAGACCTACGCCAATCGTGACAACACGCCCGGCATTGCCGGTGGCGCGGACTTCCAGCGGGGCAAGTTCACGCACTCGTTCCGTGGAAGCTATGAGAAGTTCCACAATCTGATCAGCGACACTTCCACGTCCTCACCGGTCAACCTGCTGCCCGGCATCACCTTCCAATACCGGCAAGGGACGACCTCGCTGCTAGCTACGGGACCCAACGTTGACGCACCGCAGGGCACTTTCCAGAGCGATAAGCAGGCGCGGTATGACGGGTCCTGGACCAAGGGCACACATACGGTCCGTTTCGGCTACAGCGTCAACCATATCCTCGGTGGTGGCTTCGCTAACTTTTTCGGACTGGGACCGCGGCTGCGGGAAACCTCTGCAACGCTCTTGGCCAACTGCGGCGGCGTCGCAGGGGCGGCAAGCTGCCCCACCGATCCGCTCGAGGGCTACCGTCCGAGCGCGGTTGTCATCGGTAATGGCCTTGGATACTTTACAGAAAACCCTGGCTTCGGCTTGATCGGCAGCGGTGTGCACGACTGGCGTGAAGGTGCTTATGTTGCCGACTCCTGGAAGGTCACCCAGAACTTCACCCTGAGCGGCGGCATTCGTTGGAGTGTTGATACGGACCGCGCGAATCAAGATGTGGCCGCTATACCTTGCTCCTCTCTGAATGCTGTCTTCACCGGCGACGATGTGCCTTGCACCGGCAGTGCTTCGCTTCTAGGCCAGTTTGGGTCTCAATTTGGTGGCTCTGTACACCAGCCTTACGGTAACTTCGGTCCGCAACTAGGATTTACCTACGCACCAGGCGACCACAAGACCGTATTCCGCGCAGGCATCGGAATCTTCTACGAGGGCGACGTGTTTAATAACACCACGAATGCTCGCTCTTCGTTGCTGGCCAATGGTCCATTCTTCGCTGAAGCTGCTGGCGGTTCGAATATTTGCTCAGTCGCAAACATCACCAACGCCGATGGCAGCGTCACATCGGGTGCTTCGGTAGGTGGCGTCTCACTCTCCATTGCACAGATCTGCGCTCTACCGGTGAAGGCGGCAGCACCCTACATTCTGGCGCTTTCGCAAAACTTCCAGGGCATCGCCTTGAAGAACCCTAATGGACCTAACAGCGGCTTCATCGGCAATACGCTGGACGCCAGCGGGATCTACGGCGCGCCTTATCGCACACCGTACTCTGAGCAGTGGAATTTCGGTCTGCAACGCGAGATCTTCCACGGTGCGGTGCTTTCTGCAGACTACGTCCACAACAGCACGTTGAAGATTTCACAAGAGATCGACGTGAACCATGTTGGGGCTGCCCGATACCTGAACACCACGGCGGCAAAGAATGCGATCGCGTCTACCCTCGCAGCCTGCGGGGTGACTTCGATCGGTGCCGCGCTCGTTGCTTGCCCGGGCCTCCACCCGGCCACAGCGAAGGCTCCCGTTGGTGCGGCGACGATTTATGATTTTGCCGCAAATGGTCTCGACTCGGGGAACCAGTATCAGGGCGGGTTTGCGCCGGCTGCGGCGGGCTACACGGTCGCTACGGGTGCTGCTTTCGGTGGTCTGAACCCTCAGCTCGGCAGCGGTAACTTCATCCTCCCCTCGGGCAAGTCCGGTTACGACGCCTTCCAGGTCGTTTTCCGCCAGCAGACCAATCACCCCGTTCCGGGAATCGAGCGGTCCAACATCCAGATCTCCTACAATCTGTCCCGCATTGTGTCGAGTGCAAACAACACTACAGGCGATCAGTTCTTCAGCAGCCCGGCGTATAGCAACGACAACCCGAACCAGTACATTGGCCGCTCGTTGCTCGACCGCAAGCACCAGGTCTCGTTCGGAGGATCCTTTCTCGTCAAGTACGGTCCAGAGGTCGGCATCATCGGCCACTTCTACTCCGCTTTGCCGCAGACTCTCACCCTTGACGCGACCGCAAACCCCACGGCAAACATCTTCACCTCAGACCTCGATGGTGACGGGACGGTAGGCGACCTTGCTCCGGGAACACTGCCCGGGGACTACATGCACCGCGTCAAGCCAAATCAGTTGGGTGGATACATCAACAACTTCAACTCAACGTACGCTGGCAGGATTACCCCTGCCGGTCAGGCCTTGGTCAACGCTGGCCTGATGACGAACGCGCAGCTCGTTGGGCTTGGTGCCACCGTTCAGTCATTGCCTGTCGGCATTTCTGGCAGTGCGCCGTCCGATCCTGACTTCCGCCAGGTGGACCTCACCTTCTCCTACCCCATCCGGATTGCGCGCTATGCTCACATCCTCGGCGAGTCGGCTCTGCTAGAACCGAAGATTGCCTTCTACAACGTTGGCAACTTCTCAAATTTTGGTGGTAACTCGGGAAACCCGGCTGTTTCTCCTTTTGGCGGCGATCTTGGCCAGACCGGGAGTGGTAGCTTGAACGGGCCAGCCGGTTTCCAGGACTACAACAACGTTCGTGTCGTTCGTCAGTCCGGAACCTATGACCAGGGTGCTCCGCGTACCACGGAATTCCAACTACGTCTCAGCTTTTAACCTCTGGCAGCCCAAGCGAAACACAATGGGAGATCGATTTGATCTCCCATTGTGTCTTAGCACAGCTCCTTTCAGACCTACTTGAGGTTGCGAACGAAGGTGTTCTCCAGCATCTCCTGCTTGCCGGAGCGGGGTTGCGGGTTGAGGTTGTTGGCTTCGGCTTTGTTGGCGATCTGCTCGAGGGTGTGCTTGCCGGCGAGGATGTCTTGGAACTCGGGGGTTTGCCAGCCGGCGTAGCGTTGGCGGATGACGTCCTTTAGCCTGCCCGCTTCCCACATGTTGGCGGCGAGGAGGAAGGCGTGGGCGCAGAGGTCGGCGCCGCCGATGTGGGCGTGGAGGAGGTCTTCGGGGTCGATGGACTGGCGGCGGATCTTGGCGTCGAAGTTCATCCCGCCGACGCCGAGGCCGCCGGCGCGGATCACTTGATACATGCTGAGCGTCATCGCGTAGAGATCGTTGGGGAACTGGTCGGTGTCCCAGCCGAGGAGCGGGTCGCCGCGGTTGATGTCGAGTGAGCCGAGGATGCCGAGGTCGGCGGCGGTGGCGATCTCGTGCTCGAAGCTGTGGCCGGCGAGCAGGGCGTGGTTGGCTTCGAGGTTGAGCTTTAGTTCGTGCTCGAGGCCGTGTTTCTTCAGGAAGCCGAAGACGGTGGCTGCGTCGAAGTCGTACTGGTGCGCGGTGGGCTCTTTGGGCTTAGGCTCGATCAGGATCTGGCCCTTGAAGCCGATCTTGTGCTTGTAGTCGACGACGAGGTGCAGCATGCGCGCGAACTGGTCGAGCTCCTGCTTCATGTCGGTGTTCAGCAGGGTCTCGTAGCCTTCCCGGCCGCCCCACAGCACGTAGTTGGCACCGCCCAGCTGCACGGTGACGTCCATGCAGTGCTTGATGGTGGTGGCGGACCAGACGAAGACCTCGGGGTCAGGGTTGGTGGCGGCGCCGGACATGAAGCGCGGATGGGAGAACAGGTTCGCGGTGCCCCACAGCAGCCTGGACTTGGACGATTCCTGCTTTTCTTGCAGGTAGTCTGCCATGGTGTGCAGGTTTTTGAGCGTTTCCGAGAGCGTGGCGCCTTCGTGGACGATGTCGCGGTCATGGAAGCAGTAGAACGGCAGGTCCAGGACGCGGAAGAGATCGAAGGCCGCGTCGGCCTTGTCTCTGGCGGACTGCATGGGGTCGGCGCCGGACATCCAGGGGCGCAGGATGGTCGGCGCGCCGAAGGGGTCACTGCCGTTCATCGCGAGCGAGTGCCAATACGCGACGGCGAAACGTAGATGGTCCTTGAGAGGCTTGCCGAGGACGGTCTTGTCGGCGTCGTACCACTGGTAGCTGAGGGGGTTTATGCTGTCCGGCCCCTCATACTGCACGGTCGGGAACTGGCTGAAAATGCTTTCACTCACTGGGAGGCCTCCGCTGGCGCAGTCTGACGATACAGGCTGCTGTGCGTCTGTGTCGCGGGCAGCGAGCTCTCGCATGGTTGGCTAAATTTCGTGCAATCAGATCGCGCCGGATCTGTAGCTAGAGCGGGTTGAAGCGGCTGTTCAGGGGAGAAGCTAGGATGTGTGGCCCGCGTGATAGGGGTGGCCGGCGAGGATGGAGAGGGCGCGGTAGAGCTGCTCGGCGAGGATGACGAGCGCGAGTTCGTGGGGCAGGGTGATGGCGCCAAGCGAAAGCCGGGAGCCAGCGCGGGCGTACGCGGCCGCAGACCAGCCGTCGGCCGGGCCTACGGCATAAACCACGTGCTGTGTTCCGTTGTCCCGCAGCCGGCCCAGCTTTCCGGCGATCTGCTCCGAGGTGAGTGCTTCGCCGCGGCTGTCCAAAAGAACGAGGCTGAGGGGCGCCCTACCGGCGAGACGGTCCAGCGTGGCGAGCAGAGCGGCTTCGGAGTCGTACGGCGTCAGGTGTGTGGGGGTGTAGCGCGCGGCGCGTTTGATGAAGTCATCGACCAGCGCCTGGGCGGGCGCAGATTTCAGGCGTTGCCGGCGAGGGCTGATGTAGGCGAGGTCGATGCGCATGGGTTGCTGGGCGCTTTTGTTTCGGGCTCAAGGCGGACGGAGCGGCTATCCTGCAACCAGGAGTGAGCGTCTCTCGCCAGGCCTGGCGCGACGGAGGTCAGTGGAAGATCACTCCCCATCCGTGGGTGTTGCTTTCTCGGCAGATTTCTTTGCAGCCTTCTTGGCCAGCTTGGCTGCAGACTTTTTCAGCGGCGTTTTCTTTGCGGCTGGCTTCTTGGTTGCGGCTTTCTTCGTGCCGACTTTCTTTGCGACCTTCTTGGCTGCGGCTTTCTTCGTGGCGGGGCGGTTGGCCTCAATGGCCGACTTGATCTCGCCGTTGAGGTCAGCGACGCTCAACGTTGTGGCGGACTTGCGCAGGCGCTCCAGCCCGTAAAAGGCTCTCTTTTCCGGCAGAAAGACGTGGACGATGAAGTCGACGTAGTCCATCAGAATCCACTCGCCCTGACGACGGCCTTCGACGGAGTTCGGGTAATTGCCGAACTCGCGCTTAAGGCGCAGCTCGATCTCATCCGTGATGGCGACGGTCTGGCGGTCGTTGGTGCCGGTGCAGATCAGGAAGTAATCAGTCAGCCCGCTTTCGGCGGGGTCCAGCGCGAGGATGCGAATGTCCTCGGCTTTTTTGTCTTCGCATGCCGCAGCCGCGACTGCGAGCATCTGGTTTACCTCAACGGATGCCATCTAGCTCCTTTGCCAACCTATCGTAGCGCAGGTGCACGGGGGGACGCCCGGCGCGCAAGCGCGTATTGTCGTACATGCAATGCAGGGGAGCGGCAAGCTGTGGCGAAGGCCACTTATCGTTGGAGCCTCCGGGCAGGTGGGGGCGGAGTGTTGCCGCGCGTTGACGTCGCGGGGCGTGACGCCGCTCATGAGCACGTCGCAAACGACGTCTGCGCACGGTTTCGTAACTTTGGACCTTGCGCGGATCCTGGGTGTAGAAGAGGTCGCTGCTGTGCTGGAGCCGACCCGTCCGGATCTGATTCTTTGCGCCGGGGCAATGACGTTTGTGGACGGCTGCGAGGCGGATCCGGAGCGCGCTTCGCGAGTCAACACCTATGGGCCCTCGGCGCTGGCGGCGTACGCTCACGCGCACCGGATCCCGTTTGTGTACTTCTCGTCGGACTACGTCTTCGACGGAACCCCGGAGCGCCCAGGACCGTACACGGAAAACGCGCCGGCGCGGCCGCTGAACGTGTATGGCCGCACCAAGTTGCAAGGAGAGCAAGCTGTTTTACGTGTGCATCCCGGAGCGCTGGTTGTGCGGACGAGCTGGGTGTATGGGCCGGATGCGGCCGGGAAGAACTTCATCTCCTCCATGGTGCGCCAGTTACGCGCAGGCCAGGCGGTGCGGGTGCCGTCCGATCAGATTTCGACGCCGACGTTCAACCGGGATTTGGCGCAGGTGACGTTGCAATTGGCGGCTGCTGGGGCGGGTGGTGTGGTTCATGTGACTGGGCCTGAGATGATGAGCCGTTTGGAGCTGGCGCATGCGGTGGCGCGCTTCTTTCGGCTGGATGCCGGTCTGCTGCAGGGCGTCCCCACACGGGATTTAGGCCAGACCGCGTTGCGTCCCCTACTTTCGGGATTGTTGAGCCACAGGTTGCAGGGCATACTGCCAAAAGCTGGCCTGCGGCCCTTACAGGAAGGGCTGGAAGAGACGGCCGCAAGCTTTGGCCGTTAACGGATGCGCCACACAATGTGAACTGGAAGCGTGGCAAAGCCGCGTGTCACCCGGTATGCTTTGATGTTTGCGGCAGATTTGCAGGGAGCATCGCGCTGGATGGCAGTGAACGGTTGGCAAATCCTGGACGTGGGCAGCATCTGGATGCGCGAGTTTGCTTCGGCAATGGCACGGGTGCAGCCCGTTGTTGCCTGGTGGCCGGAGATGTACACGCTGGGCGCCTTCCGTAGCTGGGAGCGGGAAGAAGTTCTCCAGGAGCCTGCGCTGACCGTGTTGCGCTACCCGCTCCAACGCGGCTACGCCCGTACGCCGATTCAGCAGGTGCTGCCGTTTCATAATGCAATGCTGAAGCGGATGCGAGCGCACTGCCGCGAGGAGGCCGACACCGCACTGCTTTGTTCCACGCCGTTCTACGCGCCCGTCGCGGAGCGGTGGCAAGGTCCCGTCCTGTACTACGTCACCGACCTGACGGCTGGCTATGATTCGCTGGACAGCAAACAGGTGACAGCGCTTGACCGGCGCATGTGCCGTGTGGCGACGGCTGTGTGCCCGAACTCACGGCGGCTGGTGGACTACCTGGAGGGCAAGGCGGGATGCGATCCGGCCAAGATCACCGTTGTGCCGAATGCCACGCGCGCCAGCAACATCGCCGCTGCCCCGTTGCTGGACCCGGGGCCGCTACCGCCGTCCATTGCCGATGTGCCGCGCCCGATCGCAGGCGTCATCGGCAACCTTTCCGGGAACACGGACTGGCAGCTGTTGGCCCCGGTGGTGGAGCGTACGCCTTGGTTGCAGTGGTTGTTTGTGGGGCCGACGCAACCGATTCGCGAGCAGGCACAGCAGGAGGCGCGCGCCCGCGTGATGGGGAATCCACGGGCCCACTTTGTCGGTGCAAAGCCCTATGGCGAGCTGCAGGCTTATGCGCGGTGCTTCGATGTGGCGATCCTGCCGTACCTGAAGACGGAGCCTACGTATTCGGGCAGCTCGACGCGTTTTTATGAGCACGTTGCGGCGTGCCGGCCCATGTTGGCGACGCGGGGTTTCGCGGAGCTGCTGGAGAAGCTGCCTTTGCTGGAGTTGGTCGACACGACCGACGAGATGCTGGCCGGGTTGGACCGTCTGCGTCGGGTGAACTTCCGCGACGGCCTGGAGTCAGCACGCTGGGAGGCGAGCCGGCAGGGCACCTGGGAACGGCGCGTGAGCATGGTGCTGGATGCGCTGGAGCGCGGCATGAACGTGGTGCCCGCTTAGGGCTGGGGTGCAGCCCCCGGTTCCGGCATGCCTCGGGCAGGTGTTGCGACATGGCGGCCTGACCAGCGCAGGATGGGCAGCAGGCTGGAATACTGGTCCGTCCACAGCTTC
>CAXTRU010000032.1:0-9449 GCA_964246665.1 uncultured Acidobacteriaceae bacterium | reverse complement strand
GGTGTGCGACGCGGTTGCGATCTCCGGTTGCGCGAAGAATCCAGGGCGCGACGTGAGCAAGATCCAGGAGGCAAGCGATTCGCCGCGGCTGCTGTCCGGCGCGGAGTCGACCTGGCGTGCCTGCATCGGTGTGCTTGAGCCCTGCGTGCTCTCAGCCAGGCGGGCGAGCACGGGCGCGAGATCGAGGTACTGGTTGGAGATGTGGAAGGCGAGCACACCGCCGGGCGCGAGGTGGCGCAGGTACAGGGTGAGGGCCTCGCGCGTGAGCAGGTGTGTGGGGATGCTGTCGCCGGAGAAGGCGTCAATGACAAGGACATCGAAGTGCTGCGGTGGATCGGCCGCGAGTGAGAGACGAGCGTCGCCAGGGACGGTGGTGACGGTGGCGGGCGTGTTGCGGGTGTAGGTGAACAGGTGCTGCGCGACATCGATGACCAGCGGATTGATCTCATAGAAGCGGATCCGATCGCCGGGACGGCCATACGCGGCCAGCGTGCCGGCGCCGAGGCCGATGACGCCGATCCGTCGTGGCTGTGCGCTGCTACCGCCATGGGTGAGGGCGAGACCGATACCGCTGTCCGGCGCGTAATAAGTCAGCGGAGTTTGCCGGTACTCATCGCTGAACCATTGCATCCCGTGCTGGATGTCGCCGTTGTAGAGCGTGCGCGAAAGAAACGCTTGTGGCGGGGTTTGCGTTTGCTTCACGCGCAGCGAGCCGTAGAAGTTGCGGGCACGGAAGAGTGCGTCCTGCGTGTAGGCGACATGCAGGACGACGAGCAGAGATACCGCCAGGGCCGTTGCGGCGGACCAGAGCAGGCGTGCCGCGATGCCCTGTTGCCATACGACAAGGAGCACCAAGGCCGCGGTGAGCAGGAACGACATGGGCAGGTCGAAGTTGGAGTCCGACAGCATCGGGCTCAGGATGGCGACAGCCAGCGTGCCTGCCGCGCCCCCGGCGGCCATACAGAGGTAGAAGCGCGCGCTGGCGGCGGCCTGTTGTGGGCGCAGCGCGAACAGCTCGGCATGGCAGAACCAGGCTGCGACGAACAGCTCTGCGGTGAAAAAGCCGATAGCGATGCCGATGGGAACATTGACTTCTGTTTGCGCGAGGAAGTAGCCGAGCGCGAAGAGCAGCACCGCCAGCAGGCGCAGAACAACACCTCGCCGGTACAGCTGCGGGAGCTCAAAGGCGAGCACGAAGGTGAGCAGATACGCGGCCAGGGGAACGACCCAAAGCAGGGGCATGGACGCGATGTCCTGCGTGAGGTGCGCGGTGATCGCGGCCAGCTGCATGGAGGCGACGGCGGGCAGCGCAAACCAGAGGAGGCGTGTCCTGGTCGGTGTTGCTGCAGCGATTTCGCGCGTGGTCTGGTCCACTGAAAGTGTTGGCACGGCGGAACGCATGCGCAACGTGAGGCATGCGGCGAGGGCGGCATAGACGACGAACCCTGCCCGCCACAGCAGGAACTGTGTGTTGAGGTTCAGGGCCGGCTCCAGCAGCGTGGGGTAGGCCAGCAACGCAGCCAGCGAGGCGCCGTTGGACAGCGCGAACAGGCGGTACGGCACAGCGACCTGCTCGCGCCGCGCATACCAGGCCTGCAGCAGCGGCGCTGTTGTGCTTAGGGTGAAGAACGGCAGCCCAACCGTCGTCCCGAGCAGAAGGAACAGGCGAAGTTGCGGGCTTTGCAGACGGCTTGCGAGTGAGACGCCCTGCGTGATCGGCGGCAACGCTGCAAGCGTAGCCAGCAACAGGAGGCCCAGATGCGCAAGCCATGCCGCCGTGCGCTGCCGGGACGCGCCGGCCACGGCAGCGGTGTACGCGTAACCGAGCATCAGCGTCACTTGGAAAAAGGCCAGCGCGCTGACCCACACCGCGGACGAGCCCCCGAGCTGCGGCAGCAGGGCACGTGTCACCATCGGTTCCACGCTGAACAGCAGAACGGCGGAGAGGGCGATGGTGAGGCTGTACAGGAGCTTCATGGGTCAAGCCATGGTACGGGTGCTTTGGCCCAACTGGTTCGCTCCGGGCTGAGAGCCGGAAGGCACTCCCAACGCGGTTCCGGGTTTGACTTTCCTCAAGAGGCAGCCGTACAGTGGCCGGCACCTGAGTAGCAAGCTGGTTTGTGTACGCCGAAAAAACAGTCGAGATAACCGACCAGCGCGGTGAGGTTTTTGGCCCAGATGCGCTGTTTTTTTAGGAGAGCGAGCATGCGCTCGAAACTCACTTGGTACGGCAAGATTTTGCTGTTCTGCCTGGTCGTCGTATTTGCAGCTGTTGGGCGGGGCAGAGCGCAGGACACCAACGCCTCCCTGACCGGCACCGTTACCGATCCCAGTGGAGCAGCGATCCCGCACACCAAGCTTGTGCTGACCAACACAGGAACGGCCTTGCGGATGGAGGTCGAGAGCAACGATCAAGGTGAGTTCAACTTCACCAATGTCGTTCCGGGGATGTACGACCTGGTTGCGACGGCGCAAGGCTTCACGACCGTGGCCCAGAAGGGCATTCAGCTGGCCACGACACAGCAGGGCCGCGTGAACCTGAAGCTGGACCTCGGCAGCACGGACCAGACCGTGACGGTGTCTGCGGCGAGCTCGCAGATCAACTACGTCGACCCAACGCTTGGTGGGGGTATTGAGCCGGAAACGCTGCAAAGCTTTCCGCTGACGGTTAGTGGCGCGCCACGTTCCTCGGTGACCGTGGCCGACATGATGCCGGGCGTCAGCACCGGCGCCAGCGGCAACGCGTACAACACGCGCATCAACGGCGGCCTGGTAAGCGGGGACGAAGCCCTGGTCGACGGCGCGACGGCGATGGAAGGCTACATGAACCAGAGCGGCATGGTGAGCCTTGAGACCGACTTCGGCATGTCGCCCGACATCACCAGCGAGGTCAACGTCCTTACCGCGAACTACGACCCGCAGTATGGCAACAGCACCTCCGGTCAACTGATCATTTCTACCCGCTCCGGTGGCGAAAAGTTTCACGGATCTGTGTATGAGTACTTTCGCAACGAAGCATTGAATGCACGGCAGTTTGGGACACCGATCACGACGCCCAAGCCGGAAGACAAGGAGAACGACTTCGGCGCAAACGTCGGCGGTCCCATCCTGATCCCTGGTCTGCACGGCGCCCACTCCTTCCTGAAGGGGTACTTTTACTTCAACTGGGAAGGCTTCAAGGAGGCCGGCGGCGCCAACTCCGCAACGCTGTCCATCCCGTCCCTGGCCGCTCGCGCGGGTAACTTTGGGGGTGCCGGCAGCCAACTCTACTACCCGAACGATCCGGCCAAATACGGAGCGGATGCGGGTACCGCGATTGCGTATGGGGGTGTGATCAACCAGATCAACCCGGCGTATGAGGATCCGGTCGCCAAGGCATGGATGGCTGCATTGCCGCAGCCGACCAGCGCCGGCGAAGTGAACAACTACTTCATTCCCAAAGCTGGGCAGGGATCGTTGACTGCGAGCGAGAACGTCTACTTCGGCCGCTTTGACTTCAACGTGGGCCCGTCCGATCACGTGTACTTCACGAGTTGGTGGCAGCGTACGGGCGTTAACTCCGAGACCAACCTGCCGGTCGCGGTGTCGACCGCCAGCCCGGCTAACCCGGAAAACGCCAACATCCAGCGCCTGAACTGGGAGCACACCTTTTCCGCGAAGATCACCAACCATGCGACGCTGGGCTACCTGAACCGGAACGAAGGCTACTTCTCGCTGAACGGTCAGGCCCGCCTGCCGACCGTACCGGGCGTTGCCAACACAAGCTTCCTGCCGGAGTTTACCTTTGGTGGCGGTTACACGCAGTTGGGTAACTCCACGGTGCCGATCTCCTCGCTGGATCAGACGACCCGTGGCACATGGGCGTTCAATGATGTGGTCAGCGATGTGGTGGGATCGCACACGCTGAAGGCCGGATTCGAGTGGCGGCTGGCGGGTACCAGCATCCATGAGGGCAACAACCAGGGTGGAACCTTCAACTTCGCCCCGGACACGACAGGCAACCAGAGTTGCCCCGCAACAGCCTCCTGCCCCGGAGATGCGGCCGCAAGCTTTTACCTTGGGGCGGCATCCTCGACCAGCGTCACCTACTACAACGTCTTCGCCGAGTACCCGCGGCAGAACGGGTTTGCTGTGCACGCCGGTGACAGCTGGCGCGTTACACCGAAGCTGACGCTGGACTACGGCCTGCGCTGGGATTACATCCAGCCCTTCCACGAAAAATATAACCACCTGTCGTTCTTCGATCCGACGGGTTTGAATCCCGGAGCGGTAACGAGCACGGGCACCGAGCTGCCCGGCCGGCTTGCCTTTGCCGGCACAGGTTACGGCAACGCCAGCTATGGCGCACCGTACCCGGAGATCCCGTTCAAGAAGGCGTTGGCGCCGCGGGTTGGGTTTGCGTACACGGTGGATAGCAAGACCGTGGTTCGCGCCGGTTACGGCATCTACTTCGGCCAAGCGTTTTACCCCGGCTGGTCGGGCGGTATGAGCCAGGACGGATTCAACAAGAACTTCACCCTGAACGAGACGTCGTCCGGCAGCTTCAAAACGCCTGCCCTGTACCTGCAAAGTGGCATCAGTGCGAACCAGGTCGGTCCGACCCAAAACATCTCGTCGACCTTTGACAACGGCCAGTCACTGTCGCTGTACCGTCCGCTCGATGGCAACCGGCGTCCGTACTCGTCGCAGTGGAACCTGACGATTGAGCGACAGTTGCCGGGCAGCACGACGGCGACCATCTCCTACGTGGGCACGCAGGGCACGCATCTGCCTTCGCTGCTCAATCCCATCAACGTGCTTAACCCGAACAATGCGGCGATCTCCAGCATCGGGGCGGACCTTGGCGTGAGTTATAACGCCGCTAACGGACCTGCCGTCTTTGCCAGCCATGGTGTGGCACAGCCCTATGCCGGCTGGGCAAACCAGATGGTGGGTTGCGCGCCGACGCTGGCGCAGGCTCTGCTGCCGTATCCGCAGTTCTGCGGTGTTCTCCAGGGCGAGAATGAGCAGCACGGACGCTCGTCCTACCAGTCTCTCCAGGCAAGCGTGCAACGGCGTGCGCGCAACGGGCTGTTCTTCCTGGGATCGTTTACCTATGCGAAGCTGATGACCAATGCCACGGACTCAACGCAATCGGGCAACTCGTCGGGGCTTGGCAACGGTGGTGATTTCTCGCCGTTCAACGCATACCCTCGGACGTACTCGCTGGCACCGGATAACGTGCCGGTCATCGGGCAGGTTTCCGTGGTGTATGACCTGCCCTTCGGCAACGGCAAGCGTTACCTCAACTCAGGCCTGTTGAGTACAGTAGCCGGTGGGTGGCAGGTGAGCCCGCTGTATCGGTACGAATACGGAACGCCGTTGTGGTTCACCTCGTCCTCCTGCCCAACGTCCAGTATCGTTCCGGAGTATCGGCAATCCTGTATTCCGGCACGGGTGCCCGGAGTGAACCCGTATGTTCAGAACCGCAACAGCTTCAACCCGTACGTGAACGGTGGCAAGTTCCTCAACCCGGCGGCGTTGCAAACCAACTTCGCCGGCTTTGGGAACTTCGGTACCGGCAGCGCGGTTTCCAATATCTATGGACCGTCTTACAAGGACACAGACATCGCGATTACCAAGAACACGAGGATTGCGGAACGTTTGAACTTCCGCCTCAGTGCCAACATGTTCAATGCCTTCAACAACCACTACTTTGTGTCTCAGGGCAATGGGCCTGGACTGCCGTTCGTTACCGACACCGCTGCTTCAGGATCCTCTTTCGGCAACTGGAACGGCAGCGTCAGCAATCCACGGTCGATTCAGTTTGCAGGACGCCTGGAGTTCTGAGTGGTCAGCGCGAATCAACGCGGCATTATTCCTCACGCGTTGATTCCCGCCTGCTCTCCTCCGCCGGGTTGTCATGGAGCCGGCGATAGATCTGCACTTCAGCGTTTGCGGCCGCCTTCTGGCCGAGACCGTTGTAGATCCGGGCCAAAGCAAAGTGCGGCTCGGCATACCGCGGATCGAGTTCGGCCGCGGTCTTGTATTCGCGAATGGCCTCTGCCGTTTTATCTTCCGCATGGAGTAGGCTGCCGAGGTGAAAGTGAGCCTGCGCCAGACCGGGGTCGATTTGAATGGCCCGCAGCAGGTTGGCCTTTGCTTCCGGTACCTGGTGAAGGAACTCCAGTGTCAGGGCAAGGTCAAGGTAAGGCCACGGCGAGTGCTTTGCGGCTTGTTCGTCGAGCGCGATCGCCGTTTTGTAGCTGCGGATCGCGAGGTCATTTTGGTTCTCGTAGAAGTAGCACAGTCCCAGGCCGTCGTAGGCGCGGGCCATCGAGGGTGCCAGCGCAACGGCACGACCATACTCTGCCAAAGCCTGGTCGTAGCGGTGCGCGTCGTAGTGCAGCTTTCCAAGCCAGTACGGATAGAGCGCGTCAGCCGGGTTCTGTGCAGCCAGCGACTGCAGCACGGCCATGGCCCAATCGGCATGGTGCAGTCTGACGTAGGCCATGGCCAACGAGAACTGAATGGAGGTGTCCAGCGGCGCGATCTTTTCCGACTTCTTCCAGGCGATGGCCGCGTTCAGGTAATCCTGATTGAGGAAGTAGATCGCGCCGACGAAGTTGAGCAAACGGGACGCGTGGGGAGAGTGCGAATCCTTCTGCAGCTCCGGTAACAACACCTTTTCCGCGGAGATGTAGTCCTTGGCTTCAAGCGCCTGTTTCAACTCGATTGTTTGGGCAGGACTGAGCTCCAGCGTATCGACGCGCGGCAGAGAAGCTTGCGGATTTAGCCCCGGGGACTGTGCATGCATGAAGCACGAAGCGCTGGTCAACAGAAGGCAACCGATGATAGGAAAGAGCCGCAGCATAGTTGATCCGACACCTACTCTATCGGGACGAGTGGGATGGTGCGATTGGCTGCAGCACAACAGCAACGAGAGGGGGATGCGCTGAACACAAAGACGTTTTGGATGCTGTGCTCCCTTGGGGTTCCCTTGCTGCTCGCGCCGGCTGCTGCGTCGCAAAGGCCAGCCACGGTGCCGGAGGCGACCGTTCTGGAGATCCAGCGCAAGATCGCGGACGGCGATCTCCAAGGTGCAACTGCGGATCTCACTGCCACCATGCAGCGCTTCCCTTCCAACGGTGGTTTGGAAAATCTCCTTGGTGTGGTCGAGGCACAGCAGGGGCAGACGCAGCAGGCGAAGCAGAGCTTCGAGCGTGCCCTTGGGCACGATCCTCATCTTGAGAGCGCCTACCTGAACCTTGGACGCCTCCTGCTGACGACCGCGAACACGACCGCTAGCCGGCACGAGGCGCTGCAGCTGTATCGCCGTCTGGAGAGGGTGGATCCCGCAAACGCCGAGGCGCACTTCCAGATAGCGAATGTGCTGCTCGCCGACGGGCAGTACGCATCTTCGCTCGCCGAAGCGAGGAAGCTGCCCGCTGCAGATCGCGCACGAGCCAACGTGGAAGCTGTGCTGTGCGCCGATCAGTTTGGGGTAGGGCAGGTGAGTGCGGGAGAGCAAACCTGTTCCGCGCTGGCCGCAAACCCCGAGCTTGTCGAACAGGATGCGATGACCGTGCTGCCTGTCCTTCGGCAGGTACGCAGGGCGGATCTCGTGGACCGCTTATTCACAGCGGTCAGCCAGCATCAGGCGCTCTCGGCAGCCGGTGTACGGGTTTTGGGACTGGCTCAGGAAGCTGAGGGACACCTGGAGCTGGCGCGCGCCACCCTGGAGCGCACGGACGAGCTCCTGGGCCAGATGCTGGCCGCAACGATGCGGCGGTGCTGACGGATCTGACGCGGCTGGCCCTGGCGAGGAACGATGACCAGGGGGCGTTGGGGTACCTTGCCCATGCGCGCGCGCTCCGGCCCGGCGATGCCTCGCTCGCCTTTGAGTTCGGCCTTATCTGTCTCAAGACGAACCTGCTCGGCGAGGCGCTGAAGGCGACCCGTGAGGCCGTGCAGCTGGCGCCAGATAACCCCGAGTACAACCTGCAGCTCGGCGCTGTAATCACCCTGGCGGACGACCCCTCGCGCGCGCTGCCGTACCTGCAGAAGTACCATGCGATGCGGCCAGGCGATCGCAAAGGCGACCTTGCTTTGGGCGCGGCCTATTTCCAGCACAACGAGTACGCGACGGCGCTGCCTTGGCTGCAGCGTGCGGCACAGGATCCCGCGACCGCCGCCGCCGCGCACTACTACACCGGGACGATCCTGAGTCAGCAGGGGCAGCGACCTGAGGCACTGGCAGAGCTGCAACAGGCAGAGCGACTCGATCCGAACCAGCCGGATGTGCATGCGCAATTAGGGCAGCTTAATTTACAACTCGGCAGGTTTCCAGAGGCGGAGCAACAGCTTGATCGTGCGCTTGCGCTCGACCCGGACCACTACGCCGCCAACCTTGCGCTTGTGCGGTTGTACGGACGCACGAAAGACACAAGGCGGGAACAACAGGAGAAGCGCGTGGAAACCCTGCGTGACCACAAGGATGAGCAGTACAGCCAGGCCATGCGAGTCCTCTCGGTGAAGCCGCTTGCACAGCCCATCGACTCACCCTGAGACACACGCCGAGCAGCTTAGTCATCGACACCCGCACTTGATGCGATCACCGTCAACACAGCAAAAGGAAGCGAGAAGCCCATGCACACTGGACGTCCACACGCACGTTTCACCCCTTTCACGCCGCTTCGAGCTTTGGTGCTTGCCGCAGCCTTTGCGGCGGGCCTGCAGGCCCATGCCCAGACCGTTACGGGCAAGTGGGTCTCCGTGGGAGCCATCCTGGACAACGGCGAAAAGGACATCACTGTCCTTGAGCTGAAGCAGGAGGGAAACACCATCAAGGGAACCTACAAGACCCTGGGGTGGTCCGAAGAGGTTCACGGCACTGCAGCGGGCACGCACTTTCAGCTCTTTGGACGCGAGGGGACACAGCCCCTCCTAAGCGGCGACGTGCAACATGGTGAGTTGCACGGGGTACGCGGCGGGGGACACCATCCCTTCGTGGCCAAAGCCGCCAATGGATCTGTCGACCTGCCGACCTTGCCGTACATCAAGCCGCCGGCAGTACACACCGTCGCAAGCAACAGCCTGTCCAAGACGCCACCCATGGGCTGGAATAGCTGGAACCTGTTTGCGGGCAAGGTCGACGACAAAACTGTTCGCACCATTGCCGACGCCATGGTCTCCAGCGGCATGAAGGATGCGGGCTATGTGTATGTCAACATCGATGACACCTGGGAAGGTGTTCGCGATGCGCAGGGCAATTTGCAGTCCAACCACAAGTTTCCCGATATGAAGGCGCTTTCCGACTATGTGCACTCCAAAGGACTGAAGCTTGGGATTTACTCATCGCCCGGACCGCGCACCTGCGCGGGGTACCCCGCCAGCTACGGCCACGAGGAACAGGACGCAAAGACCTTTGCCGCCTGGGGAATCGACTACCTGAAGTATGACTGGTGCAG
>CAXTRU010000031.1:5643-17631 GCA_964246665.1 uncultured Acidobacteriaceae bacterium | reverse complement strand
CAAAACAACACCCGCAAAGACTCTACTCTGGTCCAAAGTCCATAACAGCCTCTAGACTCGCCCCAGCGCTCCGCTCCACATCGAGGCATGCGGTCCGTTACTCTTAGGGTTATCACCTCAGCGCAAAGGCGTCCGATGTCTCTGTTTCGCTGTTCCGCTTCCGTTTTGCTTTTAGGCTTTCTGGCCGCACCAGCCTCGCCCGCACAGCGCATCTACACCGCGGGCGATTACAGCAAGGCCGAGCAACGCCTCGGCGCCACCACCGACACCCTGGTCGACAACACCGTGGATGGCATTCAGTTTCTGCCGGACGGCCGCGTCTTCTACGCCCAGTCCGGTCCGCACGGCGCGCACTACTTCCTTGCTGATCCCGTCAAGGGTGGCACGGCTCCGGCCTTCGATAAGGTCAAGCTGACCAAGGCAATCGGTGCGGTGCTGGGGTGGGATGTGCCGGAGGGGCAGATCTTCGTCAGTGACTACACTCCGCAGCCGAACGGCTTCGCCGTGAAGACCAATGCCGGCGACTTTGACTGTGACAGCACCGCCGCCCACTGCCACAAGCAGGCCGCGCCCAAGAAGGTCGAGCAGCCGCCCAGCGGGCAGCCGCCAGCCACCGGGCTGAGCTCCACGCAGGCCGGCGGCAACGCGCAAATGTCTGGCGAAGCCAACAGCACGCAGACCCACAAGCTGCCGCCCAAGCGCGCCCGCGCCGCCCGCAGCAAGGCACCTTTCGACCTGTCGCCGGACAAGAAGACCTCCGCCTTCATCCGCGACTGGAACCTTTGGGTTCGCGACGAGGCGACCGGCGAAGAGCGTCAACTGACAACCGATGGCGTCACCGACTTCGGCTATGCCACCGACAACGCCGGTTGGCAGCACTCCGACGCGCCGATCCTCGTGTGGTCACCCGACTCCAAGAAGATCGCCACCTTTCAGCAGGATCAGCGCAAGGTCGCCACGCAGTACCTGGTGCCCGTCACCAATCGCCATCCGCAGGTTGAAGCTTGGAAGTATCCCTTCCTGGGCGATAAGGACGTCGTGATGATCCAACCGGTCGTCATCGACGTTGCTTCGGGCAAGGTCACGCGCTTGAAGATGGAGCCGCAGTATCATCGTTCGACGTTGTGCGACGACGTCAGCTGCCGCGGCGGTGCCGGCTGGGACGATGTGCAGTTTGCCCCCGACGGCAAGCACCTCGCCATTGTCTCCAGCTCACGCGACCACAAGGACGCCTGGCTGCGCGAAGCCGACACCGAGACCGGCGACACGCGCATGGTCTACCACGAGCACGTGCCCACCTATTTCGAATCCGGCATCGCCAAGGTGAACTGGCGCTACCTGCCGGAGAGCCACGAGTTCCTGTGGTTTTCCCAGCGCAGCGACTGGGGCCAGATGTACTTGTATGACCTCGCCACCGGCAAGCTGAAGAACCAGATCACGCAGGGCACCGGCACGGTGACGCAGGTGCTGCGCGTGGACGAAAAGCAGCGCGCGCTGTACTTCCTCGCCACGGGCAAGGAGAAGGATCAGGATCCCTACTACACGCACTTCTACCGCGTGAACTTCGACGGAACCGGCCAGCAATCGCTCACACCGGAGATTGCCGACCACGCGATTACGCCGGCTACGGACGGCAACAGCTTCGTCGACATCTACTCCACCAACAGCGAGCCGCAAACCGCGGTGCTGCGCGACAACACCGGCAAGGTGCTCGCCAACATGGGGCATCAGGACATCACGCGCCTGACCGCCACCGGATGGAAGCCGCCGACACCGATCACAATGCCCGCACGGGACGGCAAAACGCAGATCTACGGCTACCTTTGGCGGCCGACGGACTTCACCGAATCGAAGAAGTACCCCATCGTCGACTACGTCTACCCCGGGCCATTCATCGGCTCTTGCGCGGCCCAGACGCGGTCCTTCCGCAGCGCTGCGAGCGACTTCCAGGCGCTGGCGGACCTCGGCTTTGTGGTCGTCTGCATCGATGGCATGGGCACGCCGTTCCGCTCCAAAAACTTCCAGGATGCCTACGCCGATACACCGAAGGACCTCGGTGAGGCAACCATCCCCGATCAGGTCTCCGGCATCAAGGCGCTCGGTGCGCGCTACCCGTGGATCGACCTCGATCGCGTGGGTATCGAAGGACACTCCGGCGGCGGTAACGCCACGGTTTCCGCCATGTTCCACTTCCCGGACTTCTTCAAGGTGGGCATCGCCGAGAGCGGCAATCATGACAATCGCGACTACGAGGACGACTGGGATGAGAAATACGGCGGCCTTGAAGTGATCGGCGCCGACGGGAAGAGCAACTATGACGTACAGGCTAACCAGAACTACGCGGCAAACCTGAAAGGCAAGCTGCTCCTCGCGCACGGCACCATGGATGACAACGTACCGCCCAACAACACCTTCATGGTTGTCGACGCGTTGATCAAGGCCAACAAGGACTTCGATCTGCTCATGATCCCTAACGCGCACCATGGCTATGGCGCGGCTTCGGCCTACATGATGCGCCGTCGTTGGGATTACTTCGTGCGCAACCTCGCCGGAGGCGTGCCGCCAGAAAACTTCAAGATGAAGGGCATGGACTAGCGTTTACCGGAGAACAAAAGCCAAGAGGCGGAGAGCCAGTGTCAGCTCTCCGCTTTTTGCATGTCTACTGCACGATGCTGCCGTCCGCGTTGGACGAACCCTGCCCCACAGGCGCCTGCACCACCCATCCATTGGCGGTGTCCTTCAGTGTCGCCGTAGCCGCGCCGCCCGCAAGGTTTCGCTGCACATTCTGAAAGGCATTTTGCACGCCGCCATCCTTGGCCCAGTCCGGCACGGACGAGAACGTGTAGTGGTAGGCGACCGACGCCGTGGCACCTGGCTGATCGCCGGTCGCCGTGGCACTGTCAATCGAGCTGACCTCTCGATGCCCGTAGCAGAAGTTGCCCGTGCTTGGGTCAGTCTGCGAAGCGGTCCACGAGCTCTTGCCCTTTGGGCTCAAGTCGTAGTTGGTTACCTGCTTGTCGACCAGCCCAAGCAGCTTCTTCTTCTCGGCCGTGGTGCGCACCAGCAGGCCCTGGTTGTACAGCGCGTCGTACCCGGCGGTCTTGTCGGAGTCGGTGTTCATCTGCGCAGGAAACTTCTGCGGCTCCGGCCACAAGCAGCTCTGGTTGGTGGCCAGGTAATTGTTGATTGCGCTCTTGTAGTTGCTGGTGTTGTCAGCGGTCTTCTTGCAGCCGGCGGAAAACAAAAACGCCGTGCCCAGGGCAACGGAGAGGGGTAAGCGGACGTGCATGGTGTACCTCACGTCTCCCTGTGATGCAGAAGGAGCTCCACTCGCGCGCGAATCTCTGCCGGCGTCACCCCCTCGGCACGCAGCGTGCGCAGGCTGAGCGCGTCGTGGCGCTTCGCGAGCCGTTGGCCGATCTGATCGCGCAGCAACGGGGTGTGGCAATAACTCGGCGTAGGCAAGCCCAACGCGCGCTGCACAAGGATCTGCCGGGCCGTCGACTTCAGCAGATCGCGACCGCGCACAACGTCGGTGATTCCCATTTCTGCATCGTCCACCACGCACGCAAGCTGGTAGCTCGGCAGCCCATCCTTGCGCCACACCAGGAAATCGCCGAAGTCACGCCCTGCCATGAACTGTTGCGGCCCACACAACGCATCGCAGAAGGCCACCTGTTCTCCATCGCGCACGCGGAAACGATCATTCGTGTTCTCTGCAAAGACACTTGTTTCTGCGGCAAGCTCTGCGGTAGCCAGCGGGCGGCAGCGGCCGTTGTAGACCGGCTCATCATCGCTATCTTCGTGCGGTGCCTGGACCGCTTGCTGCAGGTCCTTGCGGGAGCAAGTACAGGGATAGACATCGCCCTGTTGCAGCAATCGCACCATCGCCGCGCGGTATAGATCGAGTCGCTGCGACTGCCGAAACTCGGCATCCCAATTAAGACCCAACCAAAGCAGGTCTTGCTTCGCCGCCTCGGTGTATGTCTCTTTGCTGCGCTGCGAGTCGAGGTCGTCGATCCGTAACAGCAAACGTCCGCCTGCCTGACGCGCCCGATCGTGTGCTGCGAGAAACGTTGCCGCGTGACCAAGATGCAGGTAGCCCGTAGGCGAAGGCGCGAGGCGGCCGGTGTAGGTCATGGCAGGCGCTTGCATTTCGAATGAGGTGCACGGGTCCCAACCACGGAACCCGTGCGCATGAATCAGCCCTCAAGCTCGTGATGATGGTGCTTCTTTACAGGCTTCGGAGTTGGCGTCGGCACGGGCGCCGGAGCCGACGTCGCAGTTCCGCTTAGCGCCGCCGTGACGGCCGTGCCCACCGGAGACCCAAGCCCCGTGCAGGCATCCCATCCAGGCCCCGCGCTGAACGAGCCGTTGTTGCCGGACGTGATGTCGTGAAAGGTCGTCCCCTCATTCGCCGCATACAGGGCAGGGTTTAAGAAGCCCGCCGACGACCCATTCTGCGCATTGGCAACAGCAATCAAACCAGCCCAGAGCGGAGCCACCGCGCTTGTGCCCCCGATTACGGTGTTGTTGCCGTCCACACGAACGCTATAGCCGGTCGAAGGGTCGGCATCGCCGGCCACATCCGGCACACCGCGCCCACCAGCACTTCCGCTGGGCGCAGGCACGTTGGCGTTGGCCTGCCAGGTCGGCTTTGCGAACACCGCGGACACACCGCCGCCGGTCGCGCCTTCGTTCGCGGCAATTTCGTTCCACACCGTTTCGCTGGAGATCGTCGCGCCGCTCGCCCGCAGCGTCGTTCCGCCGCAAGCCAGCACATGCGGGCTGGAAGCAGGGAAGTCGACGTGGTTGGCGCCGTCGCCTACACCGTCGTCGGAGCCGTTATCGCCGGCAGCCACGGTGATGGTCACGCCCAGCGCCGCCGCAGCCTGGCAGGCGCTGTCCATCGCCGTCAGCGTCTGCTGCGTCCACGAGGACTCCGGCCCGCCCCACGAAATCGAGATCACCGAAGGCTTGCGGGCCGTGTCGTGCACCGCCGTCGTGATGGCGTCCAGAAAGCCTTGGTCGGTGTTCGGCGCGAAGTACACCGCCAGCGCCGCACCCTGCGCCACCGCACCGGCAACCTCGATGTCCAGCAGCACTTCGCCATCCGCCCCATTCGGGTCGCCACCGGGAACGTTCTTTGCCTTGTCCACCGAAACCGCGTTCACCGTGGGCGGGTTGAGGCCCAGGCCGCGGAAGTACGTATCCAGGTCGGCGGTCTCAAAGCCGCCACCCAGCTCGATGATGCCGATGGTCTGCCCAGAGGCGCTGCCCTGCGGAAACTGGTAGGCCTGGGCCACCTGCACCGGCGTGTACGACGTCGCGTTCGCGCGTGGCCGCGCTACGCGAAAGTGGGGCTTTGCCTGGGGCCGGTTGTCCAGGCCAAGCACTGCGCGTACATGCGGCACCAATCCTTCGGGCAGCATCAACGGCCCTTGCCGGGTGCGCAGCTTGCCATGCGCGGTGGTCTGCGTCTCCAGGGTCGTGCCGAAGGCCTTTTCCAACTGCTCCACAGAACCTGTGAGCTGGATCGTGGCGCGGCTGGCCGGGAGGTCCGGCTCAACCTGCAGGTTGAACTCCTCCGCGAACGCCTTCACGGCAGCCACAGACGCCGGATCGGCCCCATGCTGCGCGTCGAACTCCTCGTGCGTCATGCGGGCCTGGCCCAGGTTCGCGGTGTCGATGGGGTTCTTGCGCCGAAGCACCACCGAAACCGTGACGTGCTCGCCTTTCGCTGTCACCTGCGACGATGTTTTGTCCGGCGTGGCAAAGGGGAGACGCTGATTGTGATCGGTAGTGAAAGGCTTACGTTCGCTGCCTGGCAGCGGAACTCGAGTTTGCTCTGCGAAGCGGGATGTCGACATGAGAAGGGGACCTCTTGCGCTGGTTGGATGCCTTGGCACTGTGTGAGCTACAGCCGATACGACTGAACATTCACGTCGCACGGAGGACGATCAGTATATCTGTGTAGGCGAACAAAAGGTGAAACCAAAGTATATAGGCTTCACTGTCGAAAACGTTACCGACTCGGCATATGCTCTGCCAGAAACGCCTCAGTCGCCTTCAGGTTTTGCTCGTACCAGTGCCGGTTGCGCCAATAGCTGTGGCCTGCGCCCGTTGCGATGAACGGGGTCACCGGGTCACCGGCTGACTGCAGCAGCGAAACAAACGTCGTCGCCTGGCTGTATGGGATCAGGTGGTCATGCGTGCCGTGGCCCACAAAGATTGGCGGTGCATCCGGATGGATATGGTTGTCGGGCGAAGCGTCGTTGCACACGGCAGGGATCCGGTCGCACGGCCCGCCCAGGTAGCGCCGCAGCAGGTAGGCCCTGGGATGGAGATCGTAGCCGCCGTTAAACAACACCGCCGCCGCCACCTCCACCTCCGATGGTGTGGGTGAAGTCACGTTGGTGCTCGGCGAAGGCCCGCTCAGAACTGGCGGGCCGCCTACACTTGCGCCCGCGACGTTAGCAGCGGGTCCTTGCGGCGCCAGCGCCACCAGTGCCGCCAATTGTCCGCCCGCAGAGGTCCCCAGGACGGCAATGCGGTCCGGATCGACGCCGTACTCCACCGCATGGGCGCGAAAGAACGCCACCCCGGCGCGAGACTCCTGCCACGACACCGGAAACGAGTGCGGATGCGTGTCGTAGTCGATCGAGAAACAGGTGTACCCATCGGCAGCAAGGTCATGGCCCAGTCGCCGCAACTCCGTTTTGTGCCCGGAACGCCAGCTGCCGCCATGGATCAGTACAACGCCCGGATGCAGGCCCGGCATTGCCGGCTGGTATAGATCCGCGCGGTAGTTGCCGGTGCGGTCGGTCGTGTATGGGATGTTGCGGGTCACCCGCGGTGCCTGCGCAGCCAGCCCAACCTCTAAGCCACAGCAGACCACGCAGAGGAGAAGTACGAAGAGTCGTTCGAAACGAAGCAAGCGAGTCGTCCTAGACCAGAAATACGCCGTCCTTACCCGCGCGGCAACTTGGGCTCGGCTCACATGTACTCCACGCCGTACTGAACGGGGATCTGCGTGAAGGCAATCCGCGTCGGTGCGGAGTCGCGCGCCGGCAGCATGCCCGCGAAGTGCACCGTGGTGTGCCCAAACTTCAGGTTTAGCTTGTCCATGGTCGCGGCAAGCTCATTGCGATTCCCCGGCTCTTCGAACAACGTCTGCGGCACCTCGCCGTCGGTCAACAGGTTGCGCAGGGTCACGCCCACGAAAAAAGGCTTCTGGTGCTCGGGACCATTTGGCCGCTGGGCCCACACATTGCGCAGCACCTCCAGCAGCGTCAGCGTGTCCTGGGCCGGGCGAAAACGTGCCTCCATGCCCCAGGCCGTTTGCGTGATGCCGGAGGTATGCTTCTTCACCTTGCCGGCCTTCGCCTGCGCTGCCGCGGCTTGCTCGCGGCTGAGCGAAAACTTGATCGTCACGGCCATCGTCGCCGCATGGAAGTGCTCCATGCGCAGGCGCATCGCGGCCTTATGCAGCAGCTTGTGGGCCACGGCCCAGGCGCCGTCCTGGCTGCGGTGATCCGGGCCCAGCACGTGGCTGTGGCCCAGCGATTTCTGCGTCTCGCTCGGGATAGGCGCCCCATCGTCGCCCGTGGCATGGCCGCGCAGCCAATGGAACAGCCGGTCGCCCCATACGGAGTCCCACAACGCATGCATCCCTGTGCGATCGAGTGCGAGCAGATCCGGCATGGTGTGGATACCCTTGGCATTCAGCCGCATCTCCGTCCGCGCACCCACGCCGGGCAGGTCGCGCAGCTCAAGGTGGGCAATGGCACGGGGAAGCTGTGACGGCAGCAGTCCGATCAGCCCGTCAGGCTTCTGCATGTCGCTCGCAATCTTCGCCAGGTAGCGATTCGGCGCCATGCCGATGGAGCACCGCAGTGTTTCGCCCACATCCGCCTTGATGGCCTGCTTGATCGCCAGTGCGATCGCCCGCGCCCGTGGCGGCTCCTGCTCGCGGCCCATCAGCTGGCAGACCATCTCGTCGATCGACGGCGTGTGCGCGACGGGGCACACCCGCTCCACCGCCGCCGCAATCTCATGCGAGTACTTCGCATACGTTGAGTGCGAGCCGTTGACCAGGATGATGTCGGGGATCTTGGCCTTGGCTTCGCCGACCTTGGTCAGCGTCTTCACGCCCAGCGCCTTGCACTCATAGCTGGCCGCGATGATGGTGCCGGTGTCGGCCATGGTGCCTACCACCGCCGTCGGTTTGCCGCGATACTCCGGGTGCAACTGCTGCTCCACCGAAGCAAAGAAGCTGTTCAGGTCGATATGGAGAAAGCCGAAGCGGTCGGGGGCGGACACACCGGGATGGGCGGCTTGGGGCACGGGACACTCAACTTCAGTGTATTCGCCCGCTGTTCGCCTCGTGCACCGATTTCTGTGCTCTCCCACAACAGTTGCAGAAAGGCCGCGCGCGTCTGCGAGGATGGGTGCATGAGCGCACCCGAACGGAAGCCACGCCGCCTCCTCATCAGCGGAGCCACGGGGTTGATCGGCAAGGCCGTCGCCGAAGCCCGCCGCGCTGCCGGGGACGAGGTCGTTGCCCTGGTGCGCGGCGGTCCCCAGCCTGGGGCTGTGTCGTGGAGCTCTGCCGGCGAGCTCGACCCGGCAGCCGTATCCGGCTTCGACGCCGTGATCCACCTGGCCGGAGAGCCGGTCGGCAACGGCCGTTGGACAGCCGCCAAGAAGCAGCGCATTCGCGAAAGCCGGGTGGACGGCACGCGCAAGCTCGCGGAGGCCCTGGCCCAAGCCGCGCAGCCGCCGGCAGTCTTCGTTTGCGCGTCCGGGATCAACTTCTACGGTGACGCCGGCGACACGCTGCTGGAAGAAAGCGCCGCGCAGGGCCGAGGCTTCCTCGCCGAGGTCTGCACGGCGTGGGAGGCCGCGGCAGCGCCGCTCGCCGGGTGCTGCCGCATCGTCAACCTGCGCATCGGCGTCGTGCTGACGCCCACGGGTGGAACGCTCGCCCTCATGCTGCCGCTGTTCCGCATGGGCCTGGCCGGTCCCATTGCCGGCGGCAGTGCCTTTGTGAGTTGGGTGACGCTCCATGACGTCGTGCGGAGCATCGGCCATCTCCTTGAGGCTTCAACACTCACCGGCCCCGTCAACGTGGTCGCACCCGAGCCGATCCAGGGACGCGCGTTTACCGCTGCCGTGGCCGCCGCTGTGGGCAAACCCGCGCGCATCCCGGTGCCGGCCTGGGCCGCACGCCTACTCATGGGCGGGCTCGCGGACGAGACCGTGCTGGCCAGCATTCGTGCGATCCCCCTACGGCTGCTGGAGGACGGCTTCGTCTTCCAACAGCCACGGCTGCAGGACGCCCTCACGGCCTGGGATCTCCGCGAAGGCGGCAAGCGGCGCTAAACGCCTCTACGCCGCCTCGCTGGGCTCGGGACCGCGGGTCGGCTTGGCCGGCGGGGCGACCTTCACCGCACGTCCGGTGCGCGCGGACTCATAGATCGCTTCGATGAGGCGCTGATCCTGCAAGCCTTCCTCGCCAGGTGTGTGCGGCTGCTTGTTTTGCATCACGCACTCGGCCATGTGGTCCATCTCCAGCGCGAACTGGTCCTTGTCCTCGATGGTGGGCTCCATGGTGGTCTCGTGACCATCGACGAAGCGGGACGACCGCAGCTTGATGCCGTGATACCCGAACGCCGGGGCAAGCTCCACCCACGCGTCCGAGCCTTCCAGCCGCAGCATCTGCGAGTGGTGCCCGGCGTAGCCGGAATTGCACGCCGCCACAAAACCTGAAGGGAAGCGCAAGCTGAAGTTGCAGGTCGCTTCCACTTCCTTGAAGCGTGGATCGCCCGTGGGCTGTACCGTGTACCCAAACACCTCGCTGGGCTCTTCGCCGGTCAAAAAGCGCGCGGCATTTAGGCAGTACACGCCCACGTCCGGCAGGCAACCGCCGCCGGCCAGCTTGCGACTCATCCGCCACTGCGTGGGGTCGCCCTCGTTCTGCGTGTTGGTCGCCACGTAGCTGCGCAGGGTGCCCAGCTTGCCGTCTTTCACCATCTTTACGATGGCGCGGTTGCTGGGCTCGTATTGCTGACGGTACGCGATCATCAGCTTGACATTCGCAGCGTTGCAGGCAGCGATCATGCGTTCGCACTCCGCGGCGGAGTTGGCCATGGGCTTCTCGCACAGGATGTGCTTGCCGGTTTTGGCGCCGCGCACCACGAACTCCTCGTGCATGCCGTTGGGCAGCACGATGTAGATCACCTTGACGTCAGGGTTCTGCGCGATCTGGTCATAGCTCTTGTAGTCGTAAAGCGAGCTCTGCTTGATGCCATACTGCTGCGCGAGCTTGCGCGCCTTCCCTGCATCGCCGGAAACCAGCGCCACGGGCTTGCACAGCTTGGAGTGGCCGAAGGCGGGCAGGATCTGGTCTATGGACAAACGCCCCAGGCCGACGATCGCAAAGCCGACACGCTCCTCTGCAGGCTCAAACGGGCCGGGCGTCTTCTCCGGGACTTCCGTTTGCACATTGTGAATGGGCGAAAGCGAAACGGAGTTTTGGCTGTTGGGCGCGTCCTGCTGGGCTCGCGCCATGGGCGCAAGCCCGGCAGCGGCAAGCAGGCCACCCGCGGCTTGCAAAAAGTGGCGGCGGTCCACCTGGGTCTGGGGTTCAGGCGAGCTTGCCGGCGTGGGGGCCGAGGAGGACGAGGATGTGGGGTCCGGAGCAGAGCTCATGCACGCTGGGATGCCATCCGCAAGCGCCGATGTGGCCCGCTACAGGATGCCGAGGATCTTCTTTTTCTTCTTCTGCGGCGTCAGCTTCAGCGTGTAATGAAACGCCAAATGGCTGTTGAACTGGCTGATGAACTTGTGCTTGGTTTGCACGCCATTTTGCTCCGCCCACAGGTCGTAGTCGGTCTGCGGCGAAATATGCAAGAAGTGAAACTGCCCCTTGTCGTCGGTCAGGTAGCTTTGCACGTCCAGGCTCTTCGGATTTTCCAGGTACACCACGGCACCTGCCACGGGCGCCTTGGCGTCATTCAACACGGTGCCATCCACCGTATGCCGCACAGCCGGTTTGGCCTGTGCGGAGGCCGGTGCGGCGCTCATGCATGCAGCCAGCAGGCACGCAGCAAGGCGGGCGCGTCCGTGGCGAAAGGCGAAATGACGGAGGGAGGACAATCTATTCGTCCTCTTCCTCGTCGCTGCTGCGAACCTCATCGTCCTCGTCGTCGTAGCCGGCTTCTTCCACGGGCGCGAGTTCCAAGGGATCGTTTGAGACGACTTCGAGGTCGGTGCCGCACTCCTCACACTGCACGACTTCACCTTCGTCGACGTCATCGGGGTCGATATCGAGCGGGTTATCGCATTCGGGGCAAACGACCGGCATGATCTCTCCTTTGCTTCAAGGCCCGCCACGCGGGCTAGTACGATGTGGACAGGGTGGCTTGCTCCCCTAGTTCTAGCGGGGTGCTCCCTCGCAGTCAACTTGAGACGCGCGCAGACGCCAAGTCGGTTACTTGCGCAGAGAAAGAGAGTGTTGGATGGCCGAAAGCCGATGGCGGCAATGGGGCGCAGTGTTCGCTTGCCTGGCAGGAGCCGCGTGCGCACCGTCTGCGTTCGCCCAGGTACATGCACCAGACGCATCCGCGGAGGCTGCGCCTGTGGGGCAAGCCGATCCGCAGATCGCTGCGGCCGTGCGCACCATCTCCGCTGACCAGATCAGGGCCGACATCGCCAAGCTGGTCTCCTTCGGCACCCGCAACACGCTTTCCAGCATGAGCACCGACCTGCCGGCAGGGCAGGGCATTCTTCCCGCCGCGGACTGGATCGAAAGCGAGTTCAAGCGCATCTCCGCAGGCTGCGGCGGCTGCCTGGAGGTCAAGCGCGACGACTTCACCGAACCCGGCAGCAGTGAGGCGCGTTCGCGGATCAAGCAGCCCACGCGGCTGGTGAATGTGTACGCCATTCTCCGTGGCACCAGCACCGACAAGGCCGCACCCTGGGTGC
>CAXTRU010000031.1:0-5632 GCA_964246665.1 uncultured Acidobacteriaceae bacterium | reverse complement strand
ACCGACGTGACCGACCCCAAGGCCACATCGCCGGGGGCAAACGACGATGCCAGTGGCGTGGCTGTGTCGCTGGAAAGCGCACGGGCGCTCAGCAAGTTGAAACTGCCCGGAACCATGGTCTTCGTTGCGGTTGCGGGCGAAGAGCAGGGCCTCAACGGATCGCGGCACCTCGCCAAAGTCGCCAAGGCGGAAGGCTGGCCACTGGAAGCGGTGCTAAACAACGACATCGTCGGCGGCGATACCACCCCCGGCGATGCCAAGGCCGCCAACAACGTCGTGCGGGGGTTTTGGGAAAAAGTACCCACCCGGGCGTCGCCGGCCGAGCAACGTCAGACGCTCGGCCTGGGCGCTGAGAATGATTCGCCCTCGCGCGAACTGGCCCGCACCGTTGCGGAGATCGCCCCCGCGTACTTCGCACCCGGTATCGCGCACCGGCCGCCGGCCCCCAACGGCGCCCGCAGCATGGTGGTACGCCAAACGCCTGCATTCCATCCTGTGCTGATCCTGCGGCGTGACCGCTACCTGCGCGGCGGCGACCACACCAGCTTCAACGCGGAAGGCTTTGCCGCCGTGCGCTTCACCGAGTGGCGTGAGAACTTCGATCACCAGCACCAGACCCTACGCACGGAAAAGGGCGTCGAGTACGGCGACTACTTGAAATTTGTCGACACCAACTACGTTGCCCGAGTGGCGGAGTTGAACGCTGCCGTGCTGGCGTCCCTGGCCGATGCACCGAGCGAACCGCAGAACGTGCACATTCTCACAACCGCTCTGGACAACAATAGCGAACTTACATGGCAGCCCAGCGCGTTTGCGCCGGCGGGCACCACCTATGAGGTGGTGTGGCGCGATACCGACGAGATGGCCTGGACCCACGCGCAAAGCGCCGGCACAGCGACGCATCTTACGTTGAACGTGAGCAAAGATAATGTGCTGTTCGGCGTACGCGCGGTTGCCAACGGGCATCGCTCCTTACCTGTGCCCCCGCTGCCCGCGCGATAGGAGAAAGCTTTGGCGTTTCGCTCGAATGGTCCGGTGATGGTGGCGCTTCCGCCGTTTCGTGGCGTGACGCGGCGCATCCTGCTCACCGCCGTCATCGTCTACTTCGCCCTGCTCCTCATCGGGCTGTTCTCCAGGGACATCGCCGCGATCCTGCAAGGGTTGTTTGCGCTCATCCCTGAAACTGCCCTCCATAAACTAATCTGGCAGCTGGGGACCTATCCGTTCATCTCCACGGGCCTGCTTGGCTTTCTGTTTGCCGCGCTTTCGGTGTGGTTCTTCGGGTCCACGCTGGAAGAGGAGCTGGGGCCGCGCTGGATGGGCGAGTTCTTTCTGGCATGCACGGTGGGCGGTGGCTTGCTCGCAGCGATTCTCAGCTACACCCTTTACCGCTATGTGGAAGGGCTGAATCCCGCGCAGGAGGTCTTCGGCCTATGGCCCTTTTCGCTCGCCCTGCTGCTGGTGTTCGCGCGCCTCCATCCGGAGCAGGAGTTGAACTTCAACTTCATTCTGCGCGTAAAGGCAAAGTACATCGCGATGCTGTACCTGTTGGTGTACCTGGCCGTGATGCTGTCCTCGCATCAACGGCTGGATGCCGTGCTGGTGCTCACCAACGCGCTCTGTGGATGGCTCTTTCTGCGCTTTGCCCCACGCCGCGGCTTCGGCTTTGCCGCCAAGGAGAGCGCCTTCGGTTTGCGCAATGCGTGGTACCGCGCCAAGCGCCGTCGCGCGGCAAAGAAGTTCACGGTGTACATGCAGAAGCAGGGTCGCGATGTGCGCTTCGACGAGCGCGGCCGCTACGTGGACCCCGACGCGGAACGCAAAAATCCCAACGATCGCAAGTGGATGAACTAGGCCCCAGTCCTCCGCAGCCGACTCCCTTGATTGCCGAGCGCATCTCTGTAACGCAGGAGATGTGTATGCAGAAACGCGCGTTAGGGAAGTCTGGGCTTGAAATTACGCCGTTGGTGTTTGGCGGCAATGTGTTTGGTTGGACCGCGGATGAGACGACCTCGTTCCGCTTGCTGGACGCCTTTGTCGATCACGGCTTCGACGCGATCGACACCGCCAACGTGTACTCGGTGTGGGTTCCGGGTCACCAGGGCGGCGAGTCCGAGACAATCCTCGGCAAGTGGTTTATGCAGAGCGGAAAGCGCGACAAAGTCGTGCTCGCCACCAAGGTCGGCTTCAAGATGGGTGACGGCTCGCAGGGCCTCAAGAAGCACAACATCCTCCGCGCCGTCGAAGACTCCCTGAAGCGCCTGCAAACCGACGTGATCGATCTTTATCAATCGCACACAGACGATGCAGAAACACCGCTCGAAGAAACCCTGAGCGCCTATGACGAGCTCATCAAGAGCGGCAAGGTGCGCGCCATCGGTGCTTCCAACTACAAAGGGCCGCGCCTGCAGGAGGCCAACCAGGTCGCACAAAGCCACGGCTTGCCCGTCTACACAACGCTGCAGCCGGAGTACAACCTCTACGACCGCAAGGCCTATGAGACTGATCTTGCGCCTGTTGCGGAGCAGCTTGGCCTGGGCGTCATTCCGTACTTCTCCCTCGCGTCGGGCTTCCTCACCGGCAAGAACCAGTCGCTCGAGGACACCAAGGGTGCCAAGCGCGCGGCCCGTGTCGAACGGTACTTCGACGAGCGCGGCATGCGCATCCTGAAAGCCCTGAAGCAGGTGAGCGTGGAAACCGGCACACAACAGGCCTCTGTTGCGCTTGCGTGGCTCTTGGCACAGCCGACCATCACGGCACCCATCGCGAGCGCCACCAGTGTGGAGCAGATGAACGCGTTGTTTGCCGCGGTTGACCTCCAGCTAAGCGAGCCGCAGTTGACATCGCTTACTGAGGCGAGCTCGTCGTAGCCCTTGCTCCCGCCGATGCGCCGGCCGGGCTCTCGTCCCCTGTTGCGGCGGCGGGCTCGAGCTGGCCGTCGGCCGTCAGGCGGAAATGGAAGCTCTCCACGGCATCGGCTGGACCCGCTCCCTTTCCCGTTCTGCCTTCGTGCTGGATGCGAAACTCCACCGTGTCTTCCGTGGTGGCGAGCCGCGGCACCACGTGATCCTCAATATATGCATGCTCGAAGTGCCACTCCACCTTCGGCTTGGCCGGGTCCGTCGTCGGCGACAGCAGGTCCAAATCGAACTGGCTCTGCCGTGCGTTGCCGCAGCCGGGGTGACCATGCGCCACCAGAAAACGCCAGCTCGGTGATTTTGAGCTGCCCGTCAGCGGGGTCAGCATCGCGAAGTCGCCCAACGCATCGCTCACTGTCGCATACGCAGGCGCACTCCAACGGAGGCTCTCATGCCAGCGGCTGCTCGCGTGGTCGTCGGCAGCCTCAAACACCATCAGCAGGTTGTCATCGCCGCACTCCACGCCATAGCGGAAGTCGACCTCAACGTACTTGGGCCGGCCAGACAGCTGAAACACCTGCACCGAAAGATCCGACCCGTAGGCGCCGTAGTCGCGCTTGTCGCGGGTCTCCACGGTGCCGGTTGCGGTGGCGATGTTGGCGTGCAGGGCCTCCGCCAACTGCGTCTGCAGCGCTTCGGCCGAGGCGCTGCCATCCGCGCAGGCAAACGCGGCGTCCGCAGCCGAAGCCAGGGCCTGCTTCATCTGCCCGAGTTGCGCCGCGGCCTGTGCCGGCACGTTCGGATCGTTCTCAGGCACAGACTGCTCATGCAGCTGGTGCCGTATCGTCGCGACCGTCTTCGCCGCAGACGCGAGGGCGTCAGAGGCGCAGGACGCCTGGGCCGCAGAAGGGATCGCGAAACCAAAGGCAAGGAGGCCCAACCGGTGAGGAACGCGCATATGGTGTAAGCGTACCGCGACCACCCGGACCCTTGCGGATCGATCTCGCCGAAGAAGCGAGCGGCAAGGAGGCCGGTTCGTGGGTCCTTGCCGCAGGAAGCTTCTTTTGGGTTGACTTACTTCCCGAGCTGCTCTTCGATCTTCTGCTTGGCAGCCGCCACGGCTTCGCCGGCCTTTTCAGGCCCCATGGCCACACCTTCAGCGGTGATCACGGTGATGTCCTTCACCCCAAGAAAGGTGAAGAGGTGCCGCAGGTACTGCTCCTGGTGATCCCAAGTCTCCACCGGTGAGCCCGGACCATACTTGCCGCCGCGTGTCGAGATGACCACAACCTTTTTGTCGCCGCACAGGCCTTCCGGCCCGGAAGCGCCATAGCGAAACGTCTTGCCGGAGACCGCAATCAGATCGATCCACGCCTTCAGCTGCGACGGGACGGAGAAGTTGTACATCGGTGCGCCAATCAGGACGGTGTCGGCAGCCAGAAACTCGTCAAGGATCTCCTTGCCGGTCTCAATCTCCGCCTTCTGTTCAGGGGTGACCTGTTCCGGCGCATCGCCATAAAGCCGCAGTACCGCGGTGTAATGGCGCAGCGTGTTCTTGACCAGATCGCGATACACGTACTCTGCGCCGGGGTTGGCAGCCTTCAGCTTTTCGGCCGCCAGCTGGGTGAGGGGACGGCTGACGGAGTTCCCGCCGGTGACGCTTGAGTCGAGGTGAAGAATCTTCATGCGATAGTGTTCCCTTCATGGCGATGTGCTCGAAGCGCCGCACACGCTCTGCTGGTTACTATAAGTAAGCGCAACGAACTCGGCGAGTAGGCACTTTCGAGTAACCGCTTGCCTTGCTGTTCGGCACACAACGGAACGGATTCATGATTGCGCGGCACCGGAAAGGCGGCGAACGACATGGCCCATGGAACTTCCATCGCGAATAGGCTTCCAGAAACAGAGCGGGACCTGAGTGCAGGGTGTCCCATGGCGTCCTTGCTCGAATTGCTGACCCGGCCTTGGACCCTGCACATCCTTTGGCTGCTCAACTTCAACGGGCCGATGCGCTTCGGTGTGCTGCGGCGCCGCGCCGACGGCATCTCCGCGCGCCTGCTAACGCTGCGGCTACGGACGTTGGAGGCCGAAGGGCTCGTGCAGCGCACGGTGGTCTCGGGCAAGATGCCCGAGGTGACCTACAGCCCGACCCCGCGGCTTTCCGAGATGCAGGAGGTCATGGCTCACCTCCATCGGCTCAGCGAGCGCTGGAAGAGCGCACCCCCGCAGAGCGGCGACGGTGCCTTTGCCGGGATCGCTGAGCTTCAGCACCCGTAAAGGCCGGAGCGCCGTTTTTGCTCATCTGCCGGAACGATTGCCACGGCTGACTGCTGGACCACATCGCGCATGCACCGTGGCGTTGGTTTGCCGACGACTTCTACGGTGCTGAGCTCTGGGCTCTGCCATGCGGCCGTCGATGCCCGCATGCGCCTTCACGTGCAGGCCGTCCACGGCGTCGGGATGGCAGGTCAGATGGTATCGTTATCCGATCACAAAGCTACCTGCTAGCGAACCTCATCGACGGCGAAGGACATCCTCCTGTGCCCTCTCGTCGTGGGCCACACGGTGGCCGCTGTGAGCTTTGCGCTCACAGCGCAGAGGGTGCAAGCCGGCGGACGTTGTGCAGGGACGGGAGACAAGCAGCATGGCGGCAACGCGGCGTGAGTTTTTAAAGACGGGCTTGATCGCAGGGGCGGCGTGGCGGCCATGCCGCGCATGGCGTTTGCGGCCGAAAGCACGGCGGCCTCTGAGCCGCTGCCCGCCGCGGCCTCGGC
>CAXTRU010000030.1:4695-17773 GCA_964246665.1 uncultured Acidobacteriaceae bacterium | reverse complement strand
CGCGTGAAGCGGTGATGCCGGTGGCCAGCTGTGACTCCTGCAGCTTGGCGTACAGGTTCTCGTACAGGTTGCGGTTCGACGCCGCTTCGCCCTGCAGCAGCAGCAGGCGGTCGGCTTTACTGGTCCATTGGCTTACTTCGCGTTGCTGCGCGCCCACCTGGGCCCGGAGAGCGTCTTCCGCGTGGGTTGCCAAATCAAGCTCACTCTTTGCCCGCGCTTTCAGGTGATCGAGCTCGGCGTGAACCTGCGTGTCCAGTGCCTCACGCTGGTGCGCATACTCCTGCATCACAACACTTTTCGCGCCGTATTTGGAGGACGCGGTTGCGGTCTGGACGTTGAGCTCCGCCTGTTGCTGGCGCAAACGTTGCAGCAGGTTCAAGCCGTTGTTGCCCGGCGAAAACGCGCTGTCTACGCCCGCACTGGTGACCAGCGGACTGTTGCCAAGGCTTAAAACGGCCTCCGCATCGCCGCTTGCCGCAACCCGGTAGATGGCTTCCTTGGCGAGCCGCAGCACCTGGGCGTTGGTCAGGTCGTTATTGAGCGCAAGCAGCCGTGCGACGGGAACACTGTCTGACGCCGGGTACGCTTCCGGTCCTTTCCCGGAGACGTTTTCCGCGAGCAACCCAAGGCCGGCGAGATCCTTTTCATTGTCGCTGCCGTAACGCTCCACCGCACGCTGGCTCTCTTCCACGCGCTGCTTCAGCAAGCCAAGCTGATCGGTAAGCCACGACGACACCTGCGTGACTGCCGTCGATCGGCGCGCCGTTGCCTGCTCCATGTAGGACTGCACAACCCCGTTGGCGATGCGTGCGGCGCGCTCCGGGTCCGTGTCGCGATAGCTTACGCTGAGCAGCCGCGTTCCCTTCACGATGTCGACGGTCAGGTGCTCACGAAACATCTTCAGCACGCGTTGCCGTTGGTAGGGCGCGCGCTCCAGCGGCAGGCCGCGTTCGCGGCTTAGCGGATGCCCTGCGGGCAGGTTCGCCGGGATCGCAAACGGTTCCGCATCCGTGAGGTGCATTCGTTCGATCACGGAAAGTGCCGTGTTGTCGTCGCTGATCTCCGCTTGTTCGGTCTTCAGCTCGGTGTTCAGCAGGTCCATGGTCGGCAGCTCTTCCGTCCCTGCGGAAGCACTGTCCAGGTCGAGCCCATGTGTGCTGGGTTGCGCAAACTCCACCATCGCGACGGCGCTGAACTCTTTGGGGTGAAGGAAGGCGAAGAGCAGGCCGATTATCAGGCCGGCAAAGGCCAGACTGGCGATGAGCACGCGGCGTCGCAGCAGGCCGGCGAGCACGTCTTTCAGCTCTACCTCCGGCTCGGCAGCGGGCGCAGCCGGCACCAGTTCGTAGGCGTTGGTTGGGGCAGGGGTGGAGCGCACGCGATCGGAAATCATGCCTGCACCTCCTGCACGTTGGGCATCAGCAGCGACTGTGTCAGCTGCCATACGGTATCGATCGAGACGCCCTCAATGCATGGCATGGGCTTGTTCCTCGCTGGGTGAAACTTACATGTCCAGTTGCACCCGAAGCACTCCATGGCACGGCTTGCTACCAGAGGCAGCGGCCGGTCCGGTTCGGGTTGAACGTCATAGGGCATAAAGCGCCCAAAGTGGCCACCGCCCACGATGCACACCGAAGGCACGCCAACGGCTGCGGCCATGTGTACGGCGGAGGTTTCATTGCTGACCAGCAGTTGTGCCCCGGCGATGACGCAGGCAAGCTGCTTCAGGCTGGTCTTGCCGGCGAGGCTGGTGGCACCAGCACCGGCAGCCTCGGCAATCTCTTGCGCTACCCGGACGTCGCCCGGGCCACCACAGATCAGCACCTTCACCGCACCCTGCTGCATGCAGCGTTGTGCCAGGGCCACGAAATCCTGCACAGGCCATTGGCGGCCGGCGGCGGAGGCGCCCGGAAACAGAACAACATAGGGGGACGTTGGCATGTGCTGCGCGAGCTCGCCTAAGCTGGCTTCGTGAACAGCGCGCGGGAGGCTGGCGATGCGCGCCCGATAGTTCGTGCCGATTAAGGCGCGCACCACATGCGCGTTGCCCTGCATCTCGCCCGAGGTGTCTGTGCTCGGGGCGATCAGGCGCGTGTAGCGTGCGTTGATGCGCGAAGTCTGCGCGGTCGAGGCAGTTTCATGCGGAAGCGCAACGCCGATACGCTCGGTCGCTCCGCTCACGCGAACCACGGCGTCGCCCATCTCCGGAACGCGCGTGATCGTCGGCTGGATGACTGTACCAAAGCGCTTTGCCCGGAGTGTACGAAGCAAGCGGCGGCGATACCCAAGCTTGTGCTTGAAGGCGGCCTGCTCCAGCGGAACGACCTCGTCAAACAAGGCAGTGTCTTCGGCCAGCGAAGCCCAGGAAGCGCTTGCTAATAGCGTGACATGCTTGCCCTGCGCCTTGAGGTGCTCCGTAAGCGCCCGCGCCGCATCCAGCCAAACAATGAAGTCGCCGATGTTGTCGAGCCGAATCAGCAAAACGCGGTTGGCATCCGGCTTCGCTCCATCGAGCAGCACGAAGCTGTCGGCCATGTGCAACCATGCGCGCCGGGTTTGCGCCTGCAGCGGCCGCACGGTGCGGGACGCGATGCGCCGCAGCCGCGCTTCCAAGGTGATGGTCGGCGTCATGCCACCCGCCTTTGCGTCAGCATGCGGCTCACCTTGCGCACAGCGCGTTTCGGCAGGGCCGGTACGTGCCACTCGCTGATCTCCTGATCGATGGCGTCTAGCGAGCGGGAAGCGATCATGGTCGGCGGATGCTGCAGGGGAAATTGGAGCCGCTCGACGTGGACCTTGGGCGCGCCATCAGGGTTTGTGGAGTGCGTTGCATCCGTACCGAACCCGATATTGCGCACCAGATTGACCTTGGGCGTCACCGACAGCGCATGCTGGCACAGGTTGGTGTACATCCACTGGTAATCCCAGGTGTTGGGGCCATCGCCGCGATACATGCTCTCGAAGATCGCTTCCCAATACCGCTGTGCGGAGCGGTCCGGGAAGATTTCGGCCAGCAGACCGCTGTCGCGCACCGCGGGCCAGGTCGTAAGGTGCTCGTCGTAGGTCGCCCACGCGCCGCGCCAGGTTGCCCATCCCCAAACGTGCGTCATCTCAGAGAAGAAGTAGCTGTGTGAGGTTTGAGCGCGGTCTGCGGAGTTGTTAAAGCCCGTGATCATGGACACCCGGCGGTCGCCGCGAAAGCGCGCCAGCATCTCCTCGCAGAAGCGGAAGAAGCTTGGATCAGGGACAATGTCGTCCTCGAGGATGATGGCTTCTTCGACCAAACCAAACGCCCAGTCGAGTCCGCTGATGACGCGACGCCGGCAGCCCAGGTTGTCCGCGGCGAAGTCGGTATGCAGTTCGCAGCGCCACGTTACGGCTGTGGCAATCTCGCGAACCTGCTCGCACAGGGCACGCTCTTCCGCGCGGTCCCGCCGAGGGCCATCCGCAACCACAAGAAGCTGCCTGGGGCGTGCTTCCGCGATGCGGGCAAACACCTCGCGCGTTTGGGAGGGCCGGTTGAACACCAGAAAGATCACCGGTGTTTCCAGTTGCCACTCTTGAAATTGACTTACGTTGTTTCCGATATTCCGGCTCACCGATCGCTCCGTCACGTTACCTGCTCGAAGCCAGTAAACCGGAATCCGGTGGCGTCCGAAAGACACAGAGGTTGTAGACGCGCGCCCATTCGTGTCGTCTTGAAACAGGGCTAAGGGAACGCCTCCCGCTGCCGATGAGCAGAGCAGTCCCCCGAACGGGGGTTTGCAACTCGTCGGGCGGAGGATAACGTGATAACGAACCAGGAGCACTCCATGAGGCGCAGGACTTCGAGGCTGCTTGCGGCATTTCTTTGCACGGCAGGCGGCCTGTTGGCGCTCGCGGGCTGCGGTGCTTCCGTGCTCGGCGCGGTTAGTCCCGTTGCGCTGGCATCGTCCCCAAGCGCAGGGCCGATCGTCATCACTGCCGGCGGCACCTACAGCGGCAATTGGGTGAGCAACAACTGGCAAACAGCGGCGGTGAAGATTCTCACCACGGAACCGGTCACCCTGCGCAACTCGACAATCAGCAGCCGCGGCGACCTCATCTCCATCCCGTACGCAAGCAATGGGGGAGCGAATGTCACCATTGAGAATGTGACCGGCAAGGCGTTGGATCCCGGGGTCTCGGGTGTGCAGCGCGGCAGCTTCGTGGTGGCCGAAGGCGTGACGGCGCTGTCCGTCACGCACTGCACCATGTCCGGGGTTCGATTCGGCGTGAAGGTGTTGTCGTCCTCACCGCACAGCCTAAGCATCTCGGAAAACCTGGCCACAAATCTTGAAGACCGCACCAGTGACGGAGTGGGCGGCTTTCAGACCAGCCGTCCGGATCTGGGCCACTTCGTGATGCTCAATGGGGTTTCGGTTCCCAATGGCGCGGACATCTCCTGGAACCAGGTGGTCGACACCATGGGCCAAAGCTCGACCGAAGATGTGTTCAACATCTACAAGAGCGAAGGAACCGCGGCCTATGTGATCGCGGTCCACGACAACTACATGGAAGGCAACTCCTCGCCGGCGACCTCCCAATACACAGGGGCCGGCCTGATCACCGACGGCGATGGCGCGCAGCCGGAGACGGCCTTCGTCGCGTTTACGCACAATCAGGTGGTGCACACGGCCGGTTCCGGCGTGGAGATCGCTTCCGGCCACGATATCGCGGTCAACGCCAATCGCGTTGTGTCCTGCGGCGTGAACTCGAATGGAAGCTGGTATGCGGCTCCGTTTGTAAACGCCATTGTTGTCTGGAACTACTACGGCGATACGCAGTTCAGCAACATCGCCGTTCAAGGGACGATTGGGGGCATGGCGCGCCCCAACGCGAACAGCAAACCCATGGTGGCCGACCTATGGGTGCGTACGCCCGACCTGGACGCAACAGACACCATTGGCGCACAGGCCTTCACCGACCCATGTTTCGCGGGGGGCTTCCCGAACACCAACGCCGAAGCCGCGGAACGTTCGTACTGGCAGAGCAAGCTTTCCAGCAACAACATCTCCGTCGGGGATCAGCACTCCACAAACTGACCGCAACCACGTTCGCTGATGGACGAAAGTTGCACGCCCCGTGCCCCGTACAGGCCGCAACAACGACGGACGCGGCCCTTAGAATCCAGCCTGGCTCCCGCGGTTTCGCAGTTGTCGGGCAGAGGCTGACGATCTGCCCAAGTTTTCCGGCTGATCGGCTTGGAGGGCGTTGCGTGTGGGATTCGACATAGTTTTTGCCCTAGGTGGACTTCGCTGCATGGTCACAAAGACGCGCCCGACCAACACCGCCCACATCCGTGTGGCCCTGTTGACCAACAGCCTTTCGCCGCACACATTGCCCCTGTGTGAGCGAATTCACGAAGCTACGGAGGAGCTGCGCGCCTTTGTGTCCGCAGCGTCCGACACCTTTCACAACTTCCCTCGCCCACAGGCAAGTTTCCCCATTGTCGTTCAGCGGTCGATGAATGGCCTGCGCCTGCGTCACCGTACGGAACAATTTTCCATCTCGGAACAGCTGCATGTGCCGCTCGATACCCTGCCGCACCTTTGGCAATACAAGCCGGACGTCATCGTGTCCTCGCAGTTCGGTGCACGCACGGCGTTCGCCATTGTGTACCGCATGCTGCATCCACGGGTGAAGCTGATCCTGTGGGCCGCGCTGTCGACGCACACCGAGGAAAAGCGAAGCCGCCTTCGCGGTGCCCTGCGCCGCTGGATGCTCCGTCGTGTGGACGCGGCTTTCGTGAACGGCAAGAGCGGCGAAGAGTACCTTCGCTCGTTGGGCTACCGAGAGAACATCTGTTTCGTTCCGTACACCATCGACGAGACAGGATTTCGTTCGCCCGGGTACGCCCCTCGTGCTGAGGAAACGCGTCTGCTGTTCTGCGGACGGATCGACATCACTAAAGGCATCCTCCGCTTCACGCAGGTGCTGCACCGCTGGTGCGCGGATCATCCTGAAAAGCATATTCGGTTCCAGATCATCGGCGATGGACCGGACCGGGAACTGATTCAGTCCCTTCCTCCTCTGCCCAACCTATCTTTTTCCCTTCTGCCGCGCATGGAACAGAAACAGCTTGCCGCGTTCTATCACCAGGCCGACATCTTCGCCTTCCCCAGCATGCTGGATGAATGGGGCGTGGTGGTCAACGAGGCCCTGATTGCCGGTTTGCCGGTGCTGGGCAGCATCTACAGCCAGGCAAGCCTTGAGCTCGTCTCCGAGGGCGCCAACGGCTGGCTGTTTGATCCAAAGCGTGACGACAGTATTTACGACAGCCTGCAACGTGCTCTAACTACGCCGCTGGAGCAGCTGCACTCCATGTCCGCCTATGCCCGCTGTACCGCCCAGGAGGTCGCACCGGAGCGCATTGCGCGGCGGGCGATGCAGTCCATTGCCGAGCTATGCGGTATCTCCGCGAAATTGGAGGAGCCCGCATCGCCTGAGCTGGCCATGTCGCCGTCGGGCGCGGTGTCTGCGCTATGAAGATCCTGATTGCGCACAATCGCTACCAGCAGGCCGGCGGTGAAGACCAGGTGGTCCGGACCGAGTCGGCCATGCTCGCGCGCCAAGGGCATACGGTTGAAATGCTGGAGCTCGACAACGACAGCATCTCCGGCCTCGGCGCCCAGGTGGGCGCTGCCGTGAACGCGGTCTTCTCCCCGGCCTCCTATCGGCGCGTGCAGCAGACGCTGCGTTCGTTTCGTCCGGACATGTTGCACGTCCATAATTTTTTGCCGACGCTTTCACCCGCGGTCTTTTTTGCGGCGGGGCGCCACCGTGTGCCCGTCGTGCAAACCCTACACAACTACCGCTTGATCTGCGCTAACGGAGCGCTGTATCGGGACGGCAAGCCGTGTGAGCGTTGCGCGGAGCAGAACTCCTTTTTGCCCGGGGCCATGCTCGGCTGCTATCGCGGAAGTCGTGCCGGGAGCGCCATTGTGGGGGGCACCATGGCCCTGCATGCTCGGCTGGGAACGTGGCAGCACCGTGTCGATCGCTTTATCGCCTTGACGGACTTTGCCGCAACCAAGTTCACCCGCCAGCGCATCCCGGCGGAGCACCTTCGGGTGAAGCCAAACTTCGTGCCGGATCGCGGCGTGGGTGCCGAGCGAGAGCAGGTGGCCCTGTATGTCGGTCGCTTGAGCGAAGAAAAAGGCATTGAGACCCTGCTGGCGGCCGATGCGGCGCATGTGCTGCCTATGCCCGTAATGATTCTGGGGGACGGCCCGCTCCGCGAAAAGGTACACGCCGCATGCACGCGCCAGGGCAGCCAGTTGATCGCCGTGGGACGGCGCAGTTCCGATGAAGTGTTGGCGCGCATGAAGCGAGCCGCCGTTTTACTGTTGCCGTCGGTCTGCTACGAGGGGTTCCCCATGTCCGTGGTGGAAGCGCTTTCGGGGGGATTACCGGTGATTGCCTCCAACCACGGCGGACTGCCCGAGATCGTCCCCCACGGGGAGTGCGGGCTTCTGTTCAAGCCGGGCGACCCGGACGCGCTGGTGGGAGCCCTGCGCAGCTTTTGTGCCATGACCACCGAGCAAAAGTCGCACATGCGCATTACCTCACGAAAGCGGTATATCGACCGCTACAGTGAATCGGTAAATTACGCGCAGTTGATGCAAATTTACGCTGAGGCCAGCGCAGCTGCAGCAAAGCCGCACCCACAGACCGCCCCGTTCGCCTTGGGGCCGGCTGCTTCCATGGAAGGGCAACGATCTGATGTCGAGTTCGGTCGCTGAAGCGCCGCGCAAGCCCCGCCTCGCCATCCTGGTGAACACCGTCGCGCCCTACCGGCTGCCGATCTATGCCGCGCTTGCGAAGGAGTTTGAAACCGTCATCCTGCACGGGGGGCATGAGCCCAATCGCAGGTGGAAAATCAAATCCGGATCAAGCTTCCAGTCCCGCAAGGTGTGGACGTTGCAGGTGCCTTCGCAAAGGGAGACCGGGACCAACGGCGTTTGCGACACCTGCTATGTGCACCTAAACTTCGGGCTGCTTTGGGAGCTGCCGCGCTTTCGCCCCGAGGTCTTGATCTCCAACGAACTCGGTGTCCGCACCATTATCGCTCTTATGTACGCGTCCATCTTTCGCATCCCGCTCTGGGTGTGGTGGGGCGGAACGCTGCACTCCGAACGAAACATCTGCGGACGGCGACGCCTGCTGCGGCGCTATCTCCCGAAGGCCATCCATCGCTGGATCAGTTACGGCGCGACGTCGACGGAATACCTGGAGCACCTCCGCGTACCGCGAGAGCGCATCCTGCAGATCCAGAACTGCGTGGAGCAGGAACGCTTTCAGGCAGAACCCGCCACGCTGGGCGATTGGTTTCCGGACAGCCCAGGACCCTTGCTCCTTTCCACCGGACAGTTGATTGAACGCAAGGGCATGGACAAGCTGATCCGCGCCTGCGGCAGGCTCGCGGCAAAGGGACGCACGTTTACCCTTGTGCTGGTCGGCTCCGGCTGCGAGTACGAGCGCTTGCAGGCGCTGGCCGAAGAACAAAAGCTCCAGCACTTCCACATCCTGCCGGAAAAGCCGCAGGCCGTGCTCAATCAGCTCTATCGACGTGCCGACGCGTTCATCTTTCCGACGTTGGAGGACGTGTGGGGGTTGGTGGTGAACGAGGCCCTGTGGGCCGGCTGCCCCGTGCTCTGCTCCACCTACGCCGGGTGTGCGCCGGAGATCGTGCCGCCAGAAAACGTCTTCGACCCGATGTCGGCCGACAGCTTTGAGGCTGCGCTCGAAAAGATCTTCAATGGTTCCTTGGCGTCAGCGGAAGCCTCCGTTGGGGCGATGCGGACTCACCAACAAGTTAGCGCCGCTCTCCTGCGTTCGTTACAGACAAATACGCCAGGGCAGCTGGACCATGAAACAAGTACCTCAATCCCGGGACAGGAGCGGCCGCTATGTTCTCTTTGAGACGTGCGGGACGTTGTTCCCCGCTCCGGGACAGGTACGCGCCAGAACGGTCTTTCACCTTCCCGAGAGTGGGACGTAGGCTCCACCCTCTTTCTCGCCGCTTGACGGCGGTTCTCTTGTCTCGTTTCCCTGTCGCATGGGTCTCCCCCGTGCGCGCCGAGTTCGTCCAATGCCTGAGCTTTTAGAGCACGCCGATGTCCACCTCGCCCTTGCGCAGAACCTGCCGGAGCGGCTGTTTCCTGAAACCACAACGGTGCTCGGGGTTCCCGTGGGCGCCACCACCATGCAGCGCACAGTCGACCTGCTGAACCATTGGATCGCGACCAGCACACGTCCGCGCCTGGTCACCTTCACCAATGTGCACATGGTCGTGGAAGCGCAGCTGCGGCCGGAGTTCCACGAGGTGCTCAGCAATACGGACCTGAACTGCCCCGATGGCGCACCCGTATATTGGCTGCTGAAGCTGCAGGACATGGATGCGGAAAAGATCTCCGGACCGGACTTCCTGCCCATGTTTTGCGAGCAGTCCGTCGGGCTCGGCCACAAGCACTTCTTCTACGGCGGGGCCCCGGGCGTGCCGGATAAGGCAGCTGAAACGCTGCGTGCGCGCTTCCCCGGCATCAAGATCGTCGGCCACCACGCGCCACCGTTTCGCGATTTGACGGAGCCGGAAGCGGCAGAGATCATTGACCAGATCAACCGCAGCGGCGCGGATGTCGTCTGGGTCAGCCTTGGCTGCCCCCGGCAAGAGTGGTGGATAAACGAGTACGGCCGCAGGCTACAGGCGAAGGTCGTGCTGGCGGTGGGCCAGGCCACCGACATCATGGCCGGTGCACGGTCGCGCTGCCCGACGATGATGAGCAAGCTGGGCCTGGAATGGGCCTACCGGCTGGGCAAAGATCCACGTCGCCTGTGGAAGCGCTACCTGGTCACAAACTCGCTTTTCTTCCTGCTGTTGTTGAGAGAAAAGCTGACCCGGCACAATGGGGTGCAGTCCCGCTAAGGGATCGCCAACGATTCAGCGGCAACCTCGCTTAAAACGGCTTGTGCTCATCGCTGGAAGGGTGTGTTTTGGCATGGGGCAGCTGAGCCGGCTCCGGTTCTTCCAGGTTGCCGTACTGCTCGGACAGCCGTTGAATCAACCAGTTCAGAATGCGCAACACCCTGGCCATTTCGTCCTCTGCTGCTTTTGAGCATACGCGGAGCGGCAGTGCAGGTGGGTCAGGGCGGTTGCCGGCGCCACGGCTACAGGAGACGGGCGAAGGATGATCCTCCGCCCGCACACATTTCGCTTCTCAGCGCAAAATGCTTAATGAAGTGCCCCCGAACTATCCCAACACGCGGTAGCCAAGCTGGAAGGGGTTGGCCCCCAACGCGCCCAGCAGATACCAGCCGGTCGCGCCGATGTGCAACGACGGGCCGTAGGTGTAGCCGAAGCCGGTGTCTAGCGGGCTGGTGGCCGCGACCAGGCCCTGCCCTTGTGGGATCGGCTTGCCGTTCACCGTCTTGCCCGCGCCCAGCTCCGACTGCGCCAGGATCGATTGCTCCACCAGGCCCACGGCCGTGCCCAGGTCATTCAACAGTCCAAGGATGTTGTCGTGGCCGTTCAACACGCGCGTCACCAGGGCCGCAATGGTGTGGCCCGTGCCCTCCAGCCACACCGCCTGCGGGTCATAGGCGGTTGTGGTCAGGCTGGCCGTGTCAAAGACCAGGCCGTGGATACGCTGGCTCCCGGTAAGGGCGCTGTGCGGCGCGGAAGCGGTGTCGGTCGCTTCCAGATTCTTCAGCGTCCAATCGATCGTGCCGCGATAGGTGTTGTTCAGCAGCGCCATATACGACCACGTTTGGGTGTCTTCGGGGATCGGCGAGGTGTTGATCGTCACCTGATCGCCCTGCGTGCCGGTGTAGAAGAACGGCCCAGCAGGGTTATACATCGCGATCACGAACTTCAACGCGTGCTGTGCCAGCTCCGTCCACGTCATGCCCATCGACGCTGAGGCCGCATTCCCGGTCAGCTTGCTGAGCATCGTGAAGAATGCGTAGGTGTCGATGTTGTGCTCGGTGGACTTGCCGTTCGGCGAAGGCTGCGAGTAGTTCGTGTAAGTGGTGGGGTCGTACGCGATCACGGCACCGAACCTGTAGCCGCCCGGCCCCGCGGTGTCATAGGTGTTGGACACGATCCAGTTCGCAACGAGGAGCGCGCCGCCCAGGAAACGCTGATCCTGCGTACGTGCGTAGAGCTGCGCAAGCGCCATGCCCGCCCAGGCCTGGTCGCCTACCGCACTGTTGTAGAAGTAAAACGGATTGGCCGCCGGTTGCACGTAGGCTCCGCTTCCGTCGGGTCCCGCCTGGTTCACAAAAAAGCCTTGCGGAAAGCGGCCGTCGTTGATGGGAAACGGGTAGGGATGCGCCTGCCCATACAGCAGGCCTTCGCCCAGCACGATGGCGCGTTGCAGCAGCGCTGGATTTTCGCTGGCAAGATAGGCGTGGATCGCTACAGCGTTGTCATAGGTGAAGGCCACGTACGGAAACGGCGAGAAGACCTCATCGCTATAGCTCTGCGTCAACCGCACGGTGCTGCCCGTCGCATACGCATCCATCATGAAGTTCTGGAAGGCAAAGGCGCGCTCGATGGAGGTGGCGAGAGAACGGATGCTGCCCCCCAGAGGGGAGCTTTGCGCCGCAGCCGGCGAACCCGAAAGCAGGTACGGAGACGTTGCCGCAGCAACGGTAACAGCCGGCGCATAGCCAAGCAGCGCACGGCGAGACAAGGACAGTTTTGGCATCGTGACGAAACCTCCGAGAAGAAGCGTTCGACACTATACGTGAGCCAAGGGACAGCGGAACAGCACGCGCCCTGATGGCGGAGGGAGTCTAGCGGCTGCTTTCAGCTTCCTCTAGAAGCGTCCGCTGTGTCCGTGACGATGTCCATTCCCGGGGTTCTGGCGTACTCTGCCCAGGACCCGTCGTAGAGACTGACGTCGCTGGCGCCACAACGCTCCAATCCAAGCGCCAGCACTGCAGCTGTGACGCCGGAGCCACACGTCGTGGTGATGGCCTGCGTCGTGTCTACACCGTGCGCAGCGAAGATTCCCTTGAGCTCATCCGCACTCTTGAAGCGCCCGTCCGCCGCGAGCTCTGTGAAGGGCACGTTTACCGCACCCGGCATGTGTCCGGAGCGAAGTCCCGCCCGCGGTTCCGGCGCGCTGCCTGCGAAACGGCCCGCGGAGCGTGCGTCCAGAACCTGGCCACCGCTTTGCAGATGATCCTGCACCTGTTGAAGAGTGCGCACGCTGTCTGCCTTCAACGCGGCGTGGAACTCTGCCCGCGGCCGCGTCACGGCGCCATTGTCTGTGGCGTAGCCGGCAGCCTTCCAGGCCCGCAGTCCACCGTCCAGCACGTACACGTCGCGGGCGCCCATGGTGCGGAGCATCCACCACGCGCGCGGTGCGGAGAAGACGCCTTCCTGCTCATACACCACGATCGTCATGGCATCGCTAACGCCCAGCGCGGCCATGCTCTCCGCGAAGCTCCCTGCAGACGGAAGCATGTGGGGCAACGACGTGTTGTGATCGGAAAGTGCTTCGATGTCGAAGAACACCGCACCCGGGACATGCTCCGCCAGGTAGCGTGCATGCGTGTCCACCACGGGCACCACGCCCACCGGGGGCAATGTGGCGTCCAGCACAACGACGGTCGGCTCGCCAAGCCGGGCAGCCAACCACGAGGCGGAAACAAGCGGATCCATAATATTCAGCTTACCGCTGCACTCGCTGGCTCACACCACCGGCGCGGACAAGTCGTCATCGCGTGTTTCACGAATCATGAATAGTCCCATGAGCGTGAGCACGGCCGAACCCGCGAGGTAGTAGCCGACATATGACAGGCCATAGTTCTTCGCCAGCCACGTGGCAATGTACGGCGCCACCGACGCGCCCAGGATGCCTGCGATGCTGAAGGCCAGCGAGCTCCCCGTGTAGCGCACCGCCGTGGGGAAGAGCTCCGAAACCAGTGTGCCCAACGGGCCATAGGTAAAGCCCATCAGTCCCAGGCCGAGCACCATCATCGTGACCACACCCCTGATGCCGCCATTGAACAACGGCGCCAGCACGAAGCCGAACAGCGCAATCAGCAC
>CAXTRU010000030.1:3048-4683 GCA_964246665.1 uncultured Acidobacteriaceae bacterium | reverse complement strand
GACGTCCTCGCTCGGCCAACAATGCCGCTACGGGGATGGTCAGCGCAAACAGCACAACGCCGGCAAGCTGGATTAGCAGGAACTGGCTGCGCCCGTAGTGCAGCGCGGTGGTGCCCCATGAGAGCGCGAAGACGATCATGAGGTAGAAGATGACGAAGGTGGCCAGGCACACCAGGATGCCCGCAACCAGCGTGCGGCTGTGTCGCCGGAAGACTTCCATCATCGGCGCGGCCACACGTTCTTCGCGCTGCATGGCTGCCTGGAAGACGGGTGTTTCCGTAAGCGCAAGCCGCACGTACAGGCCCAGCAGCACAAGCACGGCACTGGCCAGGAACGGCAGCCGCCAGCCGAAGGCAAAGAACTGCGCGTCCGTGAGCAGGTGCGAGAGCAACAGGAACACGCCAGCAGAAAGCAGAAAGCCCAACGGCGCGCCCAGTTGCGGAAACATGCCGTAGAGCGCGCGTTTGTTGGGTGGGGCGTTTTCCACGGCCAGCAGCACCGCACCGCCCCACTCACCACCGAGCCCGATGCCCTGCCCGAATCGGCACAAGGCCAACAGCAACGGCGCCATGAAGCCGATGGTCGCGTGCGTGGGCAGTACGCCGATCAGGAAGGTCGAAAGCCCCATGGCGAGCAGCGCCAACACCAGCGTGCGCTTGCGCCCAATACGGTCGCCGAAGTGCCCAAACAGCGCTGATCCAATGGGGCGCGCAAGGAATGCGATGCCGAAGGTGGCCAGCGACGCCAGCGTGGACGACGCGGGATCGGTCGCCGGGAAGAACAGCTTGGGAAAGACCAGGACCGCAGCCGTGGCGTAGATGTAGAAGTCGAAGAACTCGACCGTGGTGCCGACCAGGCTGGCGAACAGCACCTGCCGGGGTGTGTTGATCGGTTTGCTCAGCGCCTGCTCGCTCATCTTCACGCCACTGTACCCGAGAGGGCCCCGCAGGCGTCCAGTGCACGCTCGTCACGACCCGGAGGCCCGAGTTTGCTTGCCGATCCGGTGCTTCCTTCGTGTTTGTGCGACAGGGCTCTGCACCTTCCAGCAGCGCGACATAGCATAGACCCATGGCGTCTTCGCACATACCTTTGCAAGCAGGCCCGGCTGCCGCGCCCGTCCGCACCAACTGGGCCGGCAATTACACGTTCAGTGCGCAGCATCTTACCGAGCCTGCGAGCACGACCGAGCTGCGGAGCTTACTGCCCACGCTGCAGGCGGCCAAAACCGTTGGCTCACGGCACTCGTTCAACCACATCGCCGATACGACGGGCACACAGGTCGACCTCGCACAGCTGAAGGCAATGCAGCTGGACACGGCGGCGCGCACCGCGACAGTGGGCGGGGGCGTCACCTATGGCGAGCTTGCGCCCTGGCTCCATCGGCAAGGCTTTGCCGTGCACAACCTGGCGTCGCTGCCGCACATTTCGGTGGCGGGTGCGTGCGCCACGGCAACGCACGGCTCCGGCCTGGCGAACGCATGCCTCACCACCGCGGTACGCAGCATGGAGTTGGTGACCAGCACAGGCGAGGTCGTCATGCTTTCGCGCGACACGACACCGGAGGCGTTCCGGCTGGCCGCCGTGCACCTCGGCGCGCTGGGCGTGGTGACTGCGCTCACGCTCGACCTTGTGCCC
>CAXTRU010000030.1:0-3038 GCA_964246665.1 uncultured Acidobacteriaceae bacterium | reverse complement strand
ATTTGATCTACACCGGCCTCGACTTCAGCGAGCTCCAACACGGCTTGCGCGAGATCTTCAGCGCCGGGTACAGCGTCAGTTTGTTCACGAACTGGCAAGGGCATCGTGCGACGCAGGTCTGCGTGAAGCGCATCGTTGGGCCGGGGGAGACCGCAAGGTTTCCGGACACTTTCTTCGGCGCCGCGCGGCAAACGCACAAGCTGCATCCCCTGCCGGACATCTCCGCAGAAAGCTGCACAGAGCAGATGGGGCAGCTCGGCCCGTGGTTTGAGCGCCTGCCGCACTTTCGGCTCGACTACACGCCCTCCGCCGGCGCCGAGTTGCAGACTGAATACTTCGTGCCGCTCGAGCAGGCCCACGACGCCATTGTCGCGGTGGAGCAAGTGCGCGACCGCATGGCACCGCATCTGCTGATTGCCGAGTTGCGCACGGTTGCCGCCGACGATCTGCCGATGAGCATGGCGTACCGTCGCGATTCGTTAGCTATGCACTTCACGTGGAAGCAGGAGCTCGATCCGGTGCTAGCGTTGCTCCCCGCGATGGAAGAGGCGCTCGCTCCCTTTGCCGCGCGGCCGCACTGGGGCAAGCTGTTCACCGTACCCGCCTCGCGCTTGCCCGCGCTCTATCCGGAGCTCGACAGCTTCAAAGCGCTTGCGGAGGAGCTCGATCCGCGCGGCCTGTTTCGCAACGCATTTCTTCGTGAGCTGCTGTTTCCGGCAACCTGAGCGCTCGGTAAAGCTAGCGCCTGCGCAGCAGCAACACCGCAAGCGCAATCATCAGCAGCAGGCCAAGCCCACCGGGCCAGATGAAGAAGCCTCCGCGGCTGCTTGCGCCCACAACAACGCAGCCGCTGAGACCACCGCACAATGCGAGTGCAGCTGCAAAGCGCACCGGCACGTCGTTCGCACAACGTCCATGCTGCGCCCTATGTAGCTTGTTCTGCATCATCGCTCCTGTTTGCCTACGAGTCGGTCTCACGAGTCCGCGCGCAGCTTCTCGTTGGAGGCGCTTGTCCCCGGCGCAGCGAACATCGCTGTGGAGGTGCGTCCATCTGGGTTGATCACCACAAGCGCGTACGGCCCTGCGGTGACGTTGGGCAGCGTCAGCGTCATCGACGTGCCGGTGACGCTGGACAACGTTGCATCCGCAACCGCCTGCCCTACGCCGTCACGCACCTCTACCCGCACGCCCGCCTGAAAGTTGTCGCCCTGCACCGAGTACACGGTGTCACTCACGGGCTCGATGCTGATCACGTTCGGTCCCAGCGGACCAAGGCTGTTCTCATCCACCATGGCTGCTCCTTGTAACGCTCTGGTGGGTTGGATGCCGCCGCTCGCGCTCAGCACCGCACGGCGTTTACTGGCGCCCAAGCAGCCGTACTATTCCACACGGCAGATCAGGCACTTCAGGTAGCGCGTCTCCGGCAAGGTGACGACCTCCGGATGATCCGGCGCGGCTGCCCGGGTTTCCAGCACCTGCACCCGCCTGCCGGCGTCGGCCGCAGCCTCGGCGACTGCAGCCGTAAACGCCTCCAGCGCCACATGGTGCGAGCACGAGCACGTCACCAGCGTCCCACCGGATTCCAGCAAGCGTATCGCACGCAGGTTCAGCTCTTTATACCCGCGCAGAGCGCCTTCCACGGCACGCCGGCTCTTGGCAAAGGCCGGCGGATCCAGCACGATCGCGTCGAAGCGCACAGGCAAGCCCATCGCCCCCGAGCCCTTGGCCGCAGCTTCATCCAAGGCGCGCAAAAAGGCGAAGGCGTCAGCCTCGATCCAGTCCACCTCGGCGGAAAGCCCTGCGTTCAGCGCGAGATTTCGCTCGGCCGCCTCCAGGGTCGCCCGCGACTGGTCGACCCCCGTGACCCGCGCACATACCTGCGCCAAGTGCAGTGCGAACCCGCCCTGGTACGTGCAGACATCGAGCGCATGCCCGCTGCGGCCTGACTGCCGCACCCACTCCGCCGCTGCCTGGTAATTCAGCCGCTGATCGAGAAACGCGCCGGTCTTCTGCCCCGCGCCGGCGTCGTAGCCAAACCGCAGGCCGTTCAATGCGAACTGTGTGGTCAGTGCAGGCTCACCCTGCCCCACGTGCAGCAGCGGACCTTCCGGCGGCGGCCCCAACTGCTCCAACTCGCGGATGCGCGGGTCCGGGCGCTCCCACACGGTCAGGGGCTCGCCCGCCGGAGACAACCCTTGGCGCAGCACCTCGGCCAGCACGCCGCGCACGTCGTCCTGCGCGGTGCCCTGCGTCAGTAATTGCACAATCACCAACTCGCCGTAGCGGTCCGCGACGATGCCCGGCACCTCATCCGCTTCAGAAAACAGCAGCCGCTGCGCCGTGGTTTCCTCCCCGGCTGCAAGGCTTAGCGGAGCCACCGCACGCCGGCGCCCAAACGCCGCCTGTACCCTGCCCCGCAACGCCTGCAGATAGCCTTCGCGCGACAACCCCGGCTCGCGCGCAACCAGCCGCAAAGTAATCTGCGAGGCGGAAGAGAACAACGCCGAGCCTAGCGGGCGGCCGGTCGTATCCTCAACCGTGACCAGCGACCCAAGTTCTAAGTCTGCAAGTTCTGCTTCTGCAAGCAGGTCTGTGCGGTACACCCAAAGGTGCCCGGCCCGCAGCCGGTCTGCCGCGCGCCGGCTTACCCGGACGCCCACGGCCACTATGCCAGCCGGGGCACATCGACCCCGAGCACTTCGGCCAGCGCGTCCACGACCAGGTTGTGATCGTCACGCTGCGGCAGGCCGCTGAAGATCACCGTGCCCACCATGCCGGTGCCGCGCAGCACAATCGGGAACCCGCCGCCGTGCGCCACATGGTCGGCCTCGCTTAAGCCGTGGCGACTGGGCAGGGTGGCGCCGTCACGCTCCAGCTTGCGCCCGATCGCGTAGGTACTGCGCGCGAAGTGAAGCACCGTGTTGCGCTTGCGGCGAATCCAGTTCGCCTGACCCGGTGTCGCGCCCGGGGTGGCACAGGCAAACAGCAGGTGCCCCGCAAGCTCGATTTCGATAGAGCCCCCGGCGCCTCGCTCCAGC
>CAXTRU010000029.1:13547-17972 GCA_964246665.1 uncultured Acidobacteriaceae bacterium | reverse complement strand
TCCCGGGAGCGTATGTGAAGGTGGAAGACACGGTGCGCTCCTTTAAGGAGATCATCGACGGCAAGCACGACAGCATCCCGGAGCAGGCCTTCTACATGAAGGGTGGCATTGAGGATGTATTGGCTGCCGCCGAGAAGATGAAAGCAGCAGCGTAGAGGCAGGAAATAGGAACTAGGGAGTAGGGAACAGGGCCCAGGAAGCAGCGATGCCTTCTAAGCCCTGGTAGCCCGGGTAGGAATCGATGGCTGAGACGGGAAACAGTTCGGGGTTGATGACGGTGCGGCTGGTGACGCCGGAGCGGGTGTTGCTGGATGCGACGGCCTCAGCGGTCGAACTGCCGTCGATGTCCGGGTACCTTGAGGCGCTCTATGGCGCGGCGCCGCTGTTGGCGGAGCTGGGCGCGGGTGAGGTTCGCCTCCACGGCGGATCAGCGGGCGAGCAGACGTTCTTCGTGGCGTGGGGCTTTGTGGAGGTCCTGCCGGAACGGGTGACCATCCTTGCCGAACAGGCCTTCAAGCCTACCGAGATCGACCTCAACGAGGCACAGAAGGAACAGCAGCATGCGCAGGAGTTGTACAGCCAGGCCGGCGACGACCAGGTGAAGTACGACGAGGCCAACGCGGCGTCTCGTGTTGCCGAAGAGAAGCTCGCGAGTGCGCAGCAACGCCACTAGTGTTCTCTCTTTGCTAACTTTTCCGGCTTACCAAGGTGCGCATCGGTCTACACCGCCCGTCCTTTTCACTGGTCCGCACGTTGCAGGACCGCACTCCTGAACCTTCAGCTCATGCCGCGCCTTGCTCCGCTCGCTTACGTCCTAAGCCGGCAGGGCAGTAGGATGGAGGCTGTGCGGACGTGCACCACGAAGCCGCCGAGGAGAGTATGCCACCAACAGAGCTGTACTTCGAGGACTTGCACCCTGGGATGCGCTTCAACTCCGACCGGAGTTATAAGGTCACCATCGAGGAGATCAAGGAGTTCGCCGAGCGGTACGATCCGCAGCCGTTTCACCTGGACGAAGCAGCCGGCGAAAGCTCATTCTTCAAAGGCTTGGCGGCTTCGGGCTGGCTGACGGCGGCCATCGTGATGCGCCTGCGGGTGGAAAGCCTCCACATTGCCGGCGGCATCATCGGCGCTGGCGTGGAGGAGATGCGCTGGACGATGCCGGTGCGGCCGGGCGATTCGTTACGGACCGAGGCGGAGATCCTGAGCGTGCGCGGCTCGCAGTCACGGCCGACCTTTGGCGTGGTGAAATCGCGAACAACGGTCTTCAACCAGCGCAATGAGGTCGTGATGCGGACCGTGGTGAACTTCCTTGCGCCCCGACGTGTCCTAACGTAGGACAGTCGCAGGGTCCAGCCTGGGGTTTGTGGGTGTTTCGCCGCGTTTTGGCGTATGCTCGTGTGTGTGCAGATGACGGTGCTAGCCTCGGGATCCAAGGGCAATGCGACCCTGATCTCGGCTGGAACCACCAACATCCTGGTGGATGCCGGGATGAGTTGCCGGGAGCTGCTGCGGCGCATGGTGCAGGCAGGGCAGGATCCCGCCAACCTGACCGCGATCTTGATCACCCATGAGCACCTGGATCATGTGTCGGGGCTGGCGGTGCTGGCACGCCGGTTGCATGTGCCGGTCTTCTTTACCGAGGCCACGCACCGGGCCTGGGTGCGTATGTTGACCCCGCGCAAGACGATGACCTACACGCAATGGCTGGAGCAGATGGCGCGGGAGCATGCCGCCCGCCAGGCTGAGCCTGCCGCGGGCCATCTGCCGGCACATTTGCACCGGGGTAGCGATGTGGGTCTCGACGGCTCACCTGAGGGTGGCGCCGTGGCGGTTGCGGACGCCGAAGAGCCGTGTGAAGCCGAAGACGACAAGCCGGCGGCCAAGCGGGATCCGTCCTTTCTGCCCGCGGTGGAGTACTTCAAGGCCGGGCAGCGGTTTTCCATTGGCGAAATCGACGTGAATCCCTTCACCATTCCGCACGATGCCGCAGACCCCTGTGGGTTTGTGTTCCATGCGCGCAAAGAAAGCCTGCGCATGGCGGTGGCAACCGACCTGGGCTACGTGCCGCCCAACGTGAAGCAGGCGCTACGGGACGTCGATGTGCTCTTGCTGGAATCGAACCACGACCTGGAGATGCTGAAGGATGGCCCGTACCCGTGGAGCGTGAAGCAGCGTGTGTTGTCGCGCGTGGGCCATCTGTCCAACGCGGCCTGTGCGGAGTTCCTGCTGCGCGACTACGACGGTGGGGCGCATTCGATTGTGCTGGGTCACCTGTCCGAGCAGAACAACTTGCCGGAGTTGGCCAGGCTGGCGGCAGAGCAGGCCATCGGCGATCGTCTGTCGTTGTTGGGCAACCGCGTGCTGCTGGCTGGGCAGGACGCCCCGCTGGAACCGATCTGTCTTTAGCGGCGTAACAGGCGGAAGCCTGGCGGGAGAACCCGGCGTGCCGAGGCGTACCCAAAGCTAGGTCTCGGCATCCGGGCTGTTTGATTTAGAATCAGACAAGCGCAACGTACGACCCCATGGCCACCTATACGATGCAAAGCCGCCAAACCCGCCAGTCCCCCTGCAACGACCATGTTGTAGGAGCGATTCTGTCCGGGTGGCGATACGATATCTCCAGCGTTCCCGCGGAGTTGCGTGGTGACTATGAGGATCATCTGCGGACATGTGATCACTGCCGCCGCAAGCAGCGCCTTCACCGCACCGTGGATGTGCTGCTGTTTGCCGTGACGACGCTGTCCTTTGCCGCATTCTTACTGGCCGCCATCGTGCTTCATCGGCTGCACACCCTCAGCCATCTTTGGAACGTGCATTTGCGCCTCCATCCCGAGGCCGACCTGGTCCATTCGCACATCCCGGCAAGCGTCACGTTGAGCCTGCAGGCCGTTGCGATCCTGGGCGTCTTTGTCTCCATGGTGCTGTGGATCCTGGTGGCCATCGCGACGCCGATTCCGGGCATGGTTTCGGAGATGCGCGAGCGGGTTGCGCCGGGTTCGCGAGACCGGCTGCGAAAACAGGCCGCCTAAGCAAGCGTTCCACCGTGGAGGTGGGTGCTGACCCGATGAGCTCCATAGCCCAAGGCGATCGCACGACTTCAAAGGATGCCGTAAGCTCCGGCCATGAGCGGGCAACCTCTGCTGTCCTGGACGAGGATCAGAGCACCCCTTCTCTCCTCGGCTATCCGGCGACCTACCTTCTGATCGGCGTCAACTTTGCTGTCTATGCGGCCATGTTCCGCTTCGGTCCGCTTCCGGCGGTTCTGCGCGGTCGCACCGTATCCGCAGTCACTCTTACTTCGATGGTGGGCCTGCGTGAGCTGGGTGTGTTGCTGGCGCAGATCTTCACCGAGCCCTTCACAGAACACGTGCTGACCTACTTCGGCAGCTGCAATCCATACCTCATCCTCGGGCATGGGCAATGGTGGCGCTTAGCGACGTCCATGTTCGTCCATGTGACGCTGCTGCATCTGCTGCTCAATATGTGGTGTCTTTGGAACCTCGGCCTGTTTGGGGAGCCGCTGCTGGGCAAGGCTGGTTTGGTTGCCGTGTATCTGCTTACGGGCGCTGCCGGCATGCTGCAGTCGTTGATGCTGAGTGTCGCTGCGGGCCAGACGCATGATCTGGTGGCGGGCGCCTCGGGGGCGGTCTTTGGGCTGGCCGGCATCCTGATTGTGCTGTTGTCCAATCGCAAGCTGGCCGCGCCGTGGGAGGAACTGCGCAGTCTTCGCCTCCAGGTTGTCTTCTTCGCGCTCGCGAACCTGCTGCTTGGCATGTTGCCCGGGCTCTTGCCACGGCTCTCTCCAGGCCTGTCGCGGGCGCTGCCGTTTCGGCTGGAAGATCTGCCGCGCATTGATAACAGCGCACACCTTGGCGGCTTTGTGTGTGGGTTAGCGCTGGGGTTTCCGCTGTTTCCCCGAATGACCTCGGGTAAGTCGAGCTACCGCGCGCGGCAGGTGCTTGTCTTTGGAACGGCCGCGCTGCTCCTTGCCCTGACCGGGTACGCCGTCGCGGTGTATGCGCGGTAGGGTCTGGGTCAGCTTTGGGCGCTAGTCGACGGGGGTGCCGGCAGTTGCGGCGAACTTGCGAACCATCGCCAGCAGCAAACGGCGATCGCCATCATTCAGGTTTGCGGAGTACCGTTTGATTTCGGTCAGGAAATGGATCTCGGCCTCATTCAGGGCCGGGCCTGGGATCTCGCGAATCGGTTCATCGGCAAAGAATTGGCTGAGGGGAAGCTCCAGGGCACCAGCAATCTTCTGCAAGGTTTCTAGCGAGGGGACCGTGTGGCCGTTTTCGACGCGGGAAACGTAACAACGGAGGAGGCCGGTGCGCTTCTCGATATCGCCCTGCGACATACCACGCTGCAGCCGGAACTCGCGAATCGTAACGCCGATGTTGATCGGCGGCGGCTGCAGGGGGG
>CAXTRU010000029.1:0-13537 GCA_964246665.1 uncultured Acidobacteriaceae bacterium | reverse complement strand
CAGCCGAAGCAGGCGGCAGAGCTGTATGCATGTGTGCCATTAGCCGGAGAGTAACGGGGCCAAGGGCAACCCGCAAGAGCGAAAATTCCTTCGCCCTACGTTCGAACCAGCGATGATTCTTGTAAAAACGAGCACCGCCACAGGGTTGACGCGCATGCCCCTTGCGTTCTGCAAAGAGCGGTGCTGCCGCAAGTTAGGGGACTCAGCCCATGTACAGACCGCCGTTGACATCCAGGGTGTGCCCGGTGATGTACCCGGCCGCATCCGAGGCCAGAAAGGTGGCTGCGGCGGCAACATCGTTCACTTCGCCGTAACGGGCGAGCGGGATCTGGCCTAGAATGCCGGCCTTTTGCTCGTCGGTGAGGACGTGGGTCATCGCGGTCTGGATAAATCCTGGCGCGATGGCATTGACCGTGATGCTGCGCGAGGCAAACTCACGGGCAAGCGACTTGGTCAGGCCGATCAGGCCGGCTTTGGACGCGGCGTAATTCGCCTGGCCCGCTGCGCCGGTTTCGCCGACCACTGAAGTGATATTGATGATGCGGCCCCAGCGGGCCTTCATCATGGGCGCGAGCAGGGCCTGCGTCAGCAGAAAGGTGCCCGTCAGGTTCGCGTGAAGGACGTCGGTGAAGTCGGCTGCCTTCATCCGCAGCGCCAGCGTGTCCCGGGTCACGCCGGCGTTGTTGACCAGCACGTGCACTGCACCAAAGCGCGAAAGCACCTCCTTGGCACCGGCTTTGATGGAGTCTTCCGCGGCAAGGTCCATCGGAAAGATCTCCGCGGTGCCGCCGACCGCCTCGATCTCGCCTTTCACCTCGGCGAGCTTGGACTCGGTACGGGCCGCGAGCGCCAGGTGGCAGCCGTCGGCGGCAAGCGCCAAGGCGAGGGCGCGGCCGATGCCCTGAGAGGCTCCGGTAACGAGGGCAATGCGGGGGGTCGGGACGGGCATACGGCGTAAGCTCCTGCAACGAAAAGGGTAGGCAGAAAGAGTATAAAGGCCATGTTTTCCTTGGGGTGCGAGGCCTATACTGACGACCTGATGAGTGTGCTGTTGTCCGACGCTGCCCCCCTTGCCCCTGCTGAAGAAGCTTCCCCGGAGACCTCGGACAGGGAGCCACCCTGTAAGGCCGACAATGCCGCGACAACGGACGTGTACGCCATCCACGGCGCGGAGCCCGAGGTGCTGGCCTACGCCATGGCCAAGTATTCGCGGTCGGCGCTGAGTTTGCGGGAGTCGCTGGGCGAAATCAGCACACAACGGGCCGAGCAGTTCCTGAACACCTTCTACTTCCAGTACGGCCACCGATCCATCGCCGATCTGGCCCACATCCCAATGGCGGTGGAGCGACTGAGTCTGCTCGCGGCCATTGCACTGGTGGATGAGACGCGCTGGGACGGGCAAGAGCGATCGACACGGTACCAGGACTTCCGGCGCTCCGGGTGGTATACCCCGGCGTTGCCGTCGCGTTTACGAGCCGACTTCGACGCCTCAATCGAAGCCTTGTTTCAAGCCTACGAGGCGCTGAGCCAGGGCATGACCGAGGCTCTGAAGGGTGCGGTACCGCGGCCGGAGACGATGAAACCGGAAAGCTACGACCGGACGTTGAAGGCGCGAGCCTTCGACGTGGCGCGCTATCTGCTGCCGCTGGCGACAAACACCTCCTTGGGCCAGATCGTGAACGCGCGAACGCTGGAAAGCCAGGTGTCTCGCCTGCTATCGAGCCACTTCGCCGAAGTGCGCGCCCTGGGCGGACGGCTCCGTGAGGCGGCGAAGGAACCTGCCTGGAACCTGCTGCGCGAACGGTTGGAGGAGATGGCCGGCGAGGGCATCATCGACCCGCAAGCAACGCCGGAGTTGCTGCGCGAACTGATGCCCGAGGTACGTACCGCGCCCACGCTGGTCAAGTACGCCGAACCCAGTCCCTACCTGCAACAGAGCTGCAGCGACCTCGATCAGGCCGCACGCGAGCTGATGGGCGAGGCACCGATCTACCCGGCGCCGCTGGTCGATCTGCTGGACGATGAGGAAGACCTCGAAGTCGAGATCGCGACGTCGCTGCTGTATCCGCACTGCCACTACTCCTACCGGCAGATCCGCGGGGCTGTGGGCGCACTCACCGAGGCGCGGCGGGACGAGATCATTCAGCTCGGCGTGCGGCACCGTGGGCGCCATGACGAGCTGCTGCGCGGCTTCAAGAGCGGTGACGGGTTCCGGTTCGACATCCTGATGGACATCGGCGGCTTCCGCGATATGCACCGCCATCGCCGCTGCGTCCAGCTGATCCAGCAGTTCAGCAACCTCCATGGGTATGAAGAGCCGGTGTGCCCAGGCCAACCGACCCTGGCTGAGGCCGGCTTGGATGGCCTCTACCGTGACGCGATGACGGCGGCGTATGCGGCCTATGACCGGGTGCGGAACTCCGGCGAGCCCGAAGCCGCCGAGAACGCGCAGTACCTGCTGCCTCTGGGGACGCGCTGCCGGTCGATGTTCAAGATGGACTTCGCGGAGGCGCTGTATATCTCTGAACTGCGCAGCGGCGTGGCCGGGCACTATAGCTATCGGCTGGTCGCCTGGGCGATGTTCAAGGCCGTGGAACGGCGGCACCCGTCCCTGGCGAAGCTGTATCGCATCCAGGATGTGGCGGAGCCGGTCGACCTGCTGAAGCGCTAGCTACGGCGCAGCGTCGGACGCCCGTGCAGCAAACCGGAATGGATTGAAGCTGGTGTGTCGATCGAAGGCATCGGCGTGCTCGGCGCGCTTCAGGGCGTTCACCACAAGGTAGGTGAGTGGCGTGGCAAGCACCTCGTACGCGACCTTGAGCAGATAGCTCTGCCAGATGATCGTCACCAGCGTGTGGGCGGGCAGGCGGCCGGCGAAGGTGAGCACGATGACCAGGGTGGTGTCCACCGCCTGGCCGACGACGGTTGACCCCACGGTGCGTGTCCAGAGATGGCGCCCCTGTGTAGCCAGCTTCAGGCGGGCCATGGTGTAGGAGTTGGCGAACTCGCCCGCCCAGTACGCCGTCAGCGAGGCGACGAGGATGCGCGGAAGAAAGCCGAAGACGGTCAAGAAGGCCGGCTGATTGTGCCAGGACGGGTCAGCCGGGAGCGCGATTACAAGGGCGGAGACCGCATACAGCAGCGCTGTGCCAAAAAAGCCGAGCCAGATGGCGCGGCGTGAGGCGACGTAGCCGTACACTTCGGTGAAAATGTCGCCGAAGATGTAGGTAATCGGAAAAAGAACCATGGCGCCGGAGGTGGTAACCGGGCCGATGCGGACGATCTTCTGGGCGAGCAGATTGCTGACCAGCAAAATGACGACAAAGGTGGTGATCAGGGCGTCAAGGAAGCGGAAGGGGCGCACGGGGTCAGCCTACCGCAGGGTGTGGATTTCCGCTGGATAAAGTGTGGGTCAAGGTCACGGGAGTAATGTCCCGGATTCCCACAAAGTGGCATGTGGGTGTTCGCCTTTCTTTTGCTTTTCAGCGATGCCCAATGCTAGACTCAGGCCTAGTTGAGTACCCCCTGAGGAGATCCACGTGGCAGATGATCGCAGCCGGGCTATTGAGTCCGCCCTTTCACAGTTAGAAAAGCAGTTCGGCAAGGGCTCGGTCATGCGGCTCGGGGCCAAGGAAGCGATTGTGCCGATCTCGGTGATTGGAACGGGATCGATCTCCTTCGACGCGGCGCTGGGTGTGGGCGGTGTGCCGCGTGGGCGCGTGATTGAGATCTTTGGGCCGGAAAGCTCGGGAAAAACGACCATCACGCTGCAGATCATTGCGGAAGCGCAGCGCATGGGTGGCTTGGCGGCGTTTGTAGATGCCGAGCATGCGTTGGATCCGGCATACGCGAAGAAGTTGGGTGTGGATGTCGACAATCTGCTGATTTCGCAGCCGGACTATGGCGAGCAGGCACTCGAAATTACCGAAGCCCTGGTGAAGTCGGGTGCGGTGGATGTGCTGGTCGTCGACTCTGTAGCCGCTCTGGTGCCCAAGGCCGAACTGGATGGCGAGATGGGCGATTCGCACGTGGGTCTGCAGGCACGCTTGATGTCGCAAGCTTTGCGGAAGCTGACCGGAACGGTATCGAAGTCGCGGACATGCCTGATCTTTATTAACCAAATCCGCGAAAAGATCGGTGTCATGTTCGGAAATCCCGAGACGACGACCGGTGGTCGCGCCTTGAAGTTTTACTCGTCCGTGCGCATCGACATTCGTCGCATCGGTGCGGTGAAGGACGGCGAAGTCGTCGTCGGCTCGCGCACCAAGGTGAAGATCGTGAAGAACAAGGTAGCCGCGCCGTTCCGCGACGCCGAGTTCGACATCCTGTACGGCGAGGGCATCTCCCGCGAGGGCGACAGCCTTGATCTGGCCGTGCTCCACAACATCGTCGAAAAATCAGGTGCGTGGTACAGCTTCCAGGGCGAGCGTATCGGCCAGGGTCGCGAGAACGTCCGCAACTTCCTGAAGGACAACAAGGACGTCTTTGCCCGGATCGACTCGGAACTGCGCAAGAAGCTGGGTCTGAAGAAGGGTGACGACGTGGAAATTCCAGCGGCGCCACCGACCAGCGTTGCGCAGGCCACCGAGGTCGTCAAGGGACGTCGCGCAAACTAGACCTGTGCCGGCCGCTGCAAGACAAAGAGCCCGTCAACGGACGGGCTCTTTGTGATCGTATCCACAGGCCGCCAATTTGGTTCCCAATCTCGCCTGAGGGCCGTCCGGATTGCCCGGAAGCGGCAAAGACAGTAGGGTAAAGCCCGTGGCTCCTTTACCCTTTTCGCGTCTCTTCGGCACTGGCGGGCGGCGCGCGGTCGAGGCCATTGTGCCGCGGCGAACGTTCGATGACGTGATCCTGCCACCCGCGACACGTCGCGCGCTGGAATCCGCGCTCGCGCAGGTCACGCAGCAGGATCTGATCTTCAAGGGCTGGGGACTGGGCGAACGGCACTCCACAGGGCTGGGTCTTGCCTTCAATTTTGCGGGCCCTCCTGGAACTGGGAAGACAATATGCGCGGAGGCGATTGCACGTTCGCTCGGCCGCGAACTTCTAGTCGTGCGCTACGCCGAGCTCGAGTCCATGTGGATGGGCGAGACCTCAAAGAACGTCGCTGCGATCTTCCGCACCGCAAGGGAACAACAAGCCGTGCTGCTGTTCGACGAGGCTGATGCAATCGCGGCGCGCCGCTCCACCTCGGTCGACAGCGGCGCACAGCGCGAGTCCAACAGCATCGTCAACGTGCTTCTGCAGGAGTTGGAAAAGTACACCGGCGTGGTCATCTTTGCCACCAACCTTGCCGCCAACTTCGATCCGGCGTTTGAGCGCCGCATCCGAACACATGTTCTGTTCGAGATGCCGGGTGAGGCGGAACGCGCCCGCATCTGGCAGGTGCAATTGCATGCCCGGACGCCGCTTGCCGCCGATGTGGACTTCGACGACCTCGCGCGGCGGTACGAAGTGAGCGGCGGTGACATCCAGAATGCTGTGCTGAAAGCAGCGCTGAGCGCCGCGGCAGAACCGATCCCTGACGTCGCAAAGAAGATTCACCAGCACCACTTCGAAACGGGCATCGAGCAAGTGCTGGCAAGTAAGCGGGTGATGCAGCAGTCGATCTTCGCCAACCAACTTGTGGCGCAGCCGGAGGCGATACCGGAAATTGCGCCTCCCGACCTCCCACCGCAACGCGTGCAGCCGCCACTGCTGATCTACGGTCTGCCCGGGCTGGCATTGCTAATGGCAGTCGCTGCGCTGACCGTCGCTCTGCTCAAGTGACTGCGATGGTCCGCCCAAAACCTGTACACGGCCCATAACGCATGCATCGGCATGCGTCTGTTCGCTGGTTCAAGGCCTCGGGAAGCTGAACAAGGCATCAAGATGCAACGTATGCCGTCGCTGATGAAGCCATACAGGCACCAGGATGGCGGCTAGGGTGGGGGCCAGGAGTTGAACCAGCGGCTGCGTGCAGTGTGCGGCAAGCAGCAGAGCCCGGATGAGTCCCTGCGGGAAGGGTGCCAGAAGAAAGATCCAGAGGGACGCTCGTCCGGCTAAGGCCATCGCCCGGCCCAGCCTCCACCGAAGCATCGCCTGGCCCACCAACACAAGCATGGCACTGCCAACAAAGCCCGCAGGCAGCAGACCGAAGCGCACCTGCCATGGCGCGGTCAAGCGCTGCACGGCGAGGTAGAGTGTTGCCCCCAGGAGGCCAGCACAGACGAGCGACCACGGCGGCGCAAGCTTAATACGTGCAAGGGGGGCAGGCCCGAGCCACATCCCAGCCACGACAAAGGGAAGGTAGGCCACGGCCCGGTCCAGCGCGAGGGCCGCAACCGGGTGCCAGGTGCTGGCGAGGACATAGCTCGCCAGAAACAGAACGACTGGCGGAACTCGAAAGCAGGCTCCAGCCAGCACTAACGAGACAAACAGAGCGGGAAGGAACCACGCACTATTTCCCGTAACCAGGTTGAGAAGAATGGCTTTGAGTGGTTGCGGCCGCATCAGGCCGAGGTACGCAAGGGGGAAGGTGGCAAGGGGGATCAGCAGCGACCAGAGGAAGAACGGGTAAAGCAGCGTGCGTGCTTTCTGCGCAGTGAAGCCCAGCAGACCGAGCTTACGAAGACTCGGACTGACGAAGATGCCGGAAAGAAAGAAGAACGCCGGCATGTGACAGCTGTAGATGAAGCGGTTCAGGTGCGCCCCCACCGCAGAGCCTGCCCACCAGCCACGGGAGAGCTCGCCTTGGTTGGTGTGCCCGAGCGCCACCAGAGCGATGGCAAGTCCGCGAACCACGTCGACGAGAACCACTCGACCAGTGGACGGCGCCGGTATGGCTGTCGTGTCCGCTTCAACGACGACTAGCGGATCGTTCACCGCTTGCATGGTGGGGTGTCCTGCTCCCTTAGCGAAAAGTTAGCGGGGCCGGCATGAAGATGTACCGGGAAGTCGTGTCATCTTACGGCGATCTGCGCGGCGCTTGCAGTGTGACGACGTCGGCTTTGCCTCAGTCACGCCATCCTGATGTTGAACCTGCGGGGGATGAGCAGAACTTTCTCGCCAACCTCGCATAACGTGACGCGTCCTCCCAGACGCACGTTCGCATGCCACATCCCGCGAGGCTTAGCTATGCTCGCTTCCGGCCGCAGGCTCTGCGCTTTCGGCATACCCGAGCGAATGCTTCAGCTCGTCGACGGCGCTATGGAGGCGAATCACCGTGGATTGGAGACTCGCAAGGGCGTCACGCCAATTTTCGGGGCCGAACGACGTCATGCGCATGTCCAAGTGGTTCATCGACTGATCCAGCTCGGCGACCGCCTCGCGCACCTCACGGTTGTGCAGAAGGGTGGCATCGCGCGAGGGTTTCGTGCCGGAGTGACAGCCGGTCAGGATAGCAGCAGGCAGTGAAGCAAGGGCGAACTGACGGCGATTCATGTCGCATGGTCGCAGGCTGGGGGGTAGGTGTGCAAGTCAGGCTTGTCGCCACGTCTCCGCTAACCTAGCGCGAGCACGATGGCGCCGGCGGCGATCAACAAGCCGCCGGCGAGTTTGCGGGTGGTCAGGGCTTCGCCGAGGACCGGCCAGGCCAGCAGGATGACGAAGACGACGCTCAGCTTATCGATGGGCGCAACCTTGGAGGCCTGCCCGATGGCGAGTGCGCGAAAGTAGCAGACCCATGACAGGCCGGTCGCCAGCCCGGACGCGGCAAGGAACAGCCAGCTGCGGCGGTCAATCTGCGCAAGGCCGGTGTGGCTGCCCAGTGCGAGTGCGATGATCCAGGCAAAGAGCACGACCACCGTGGTGCGCACAGCGGTGGCGAGGTTGGGTTCCACATGCGCCACACCCAGCTTGGCCAACAGGGCCGTGATCGCGGCAAAGACCGCGGATAGGAGAGACCATACGAGCCAGGACATAAGCAGAGCTTCGCATGAGCGCCTTATGGCTACGTGAAGATGAGCTACGTGAAGATGAGCTACGTGAAGAAAACGTCATCCAGGCAGGACTCCAGCATGACCCTTGCGTTGGCCGCGGGTTTGTCGCGCATCCTAGATAGACTGACCAAGGGGAGAGTGCATGGCGACCGGCGTGATGACGCGAACGTCGAAGGAAGAACAATTGGTTGAGGCAATCCAGGCGAACTGGAAGGCCGAGATGCAAGGATTCGTTACCTACAGCTTTCTTGCCGAGCGTGCCAAAGACCAGAACACGCGGCGAGCGCTGCGGGGCATTGCCGCAGCCGAAAAGCACCATGCCGATCTTTGGGCAGACCGCCTGCACGCGCTTGGCGCCGAGGTGCCGCACTTCGACCAGCGGCCCGATGAGGACGTGGTGCGTGCGCAGGCGACGGGTGGCTTTGCGGCCCTGCGCGAGCTGGAGCTGGATGAGAGCCGTGATATTGCGCGCTACAGCGAGCAGATGCAGGAGATGGGCGACCGGGCCAGCATGGAAGTGCTGGAGCGCGTGATCCATGACGAGCAGGAGCACTACAAGGTGCTCGGCAAGCTGGCAAGCACGGAAGCGCCAACGCCCCGCGATCCGCAAGAAATCCAGCAGGCATTGGAGAGCCTGTTGCAAAAGCGCGAAAAGGGCCGCGTGCAGGCGGGCAGCTGGCTGGGCGATGCGATCTACGGCGTGAACGATGGGTTGGGCTCCATCTTCGGCATTGTTTCGGGCGTGTCCGGTGCAACGCTGGGCAACAGTCACTTTGTGCTAATCGCCGGCCTCGCCGGGATGGTGGCCAGCGCCCTGTCGATGGGCGCGGGAGCGTACCTCGCCGCTAAAAGTGAGCGCGAGTTCTACGAGGCGGAGTTCGCGCGTGAGTCCAAAGCCGTGCGGCTCAATCCGGTGGAAGCGCGTGAGCTGTTGTCGTTGACCTACCAGGTGCGCGGGTTGCCGCAAGAAGATGCCGATCGCATGGTGGAACACCTGGCCGTGGACGACAAGCGCCTGGCGGAAGCGCTGGCGCGCGAGCGGCTCAACACTACCGAAGAGTCGCTGAGCAATCCCATCACGTCGGCGCTTTCGGGGGCGATTTCTACGGCCGTGGGTGCGTTTATTCCCATCGTCCCGTTCTTCTTCATGTCGGGCTACCCGGCCGTGATTGTGGCGGCTATTGTGTCGTTGATTGCACACTTCGGTGTGGGTGCGGCAAAGTCGTTGGTGACGATTCGCTCGTGGTGGTCAAGCGGCTTTGAGATGACCTGGGTGGGTGCGCTCGAAGGCGCGGTGACCTATGGCATCGGGCTGGCGCTGGGGCACCTTGGCGGCGGTGGTGGTGTGAGCTAGTGGCGCAGCGCGTGGAGTATGCCGCCCACCGCAAGATGCGGACGCGCAACACCGTGCTCTACCGGGTGCTCCATTGGCCGTTGTGGATCTTTGTCTTTTTTCTGGTGCCCGGCCCGCTGGTGTTTGACCTGTTTGCGGGCCGGCCCAATCGCTGGAACCTGATCTGGCTTCTGCTTGTGCTGGTCGGCACGGGCATCGCCGCCTTACGCGGCCGGCTGCCGGGCGCGGAGCCGGGGCCCTACATCCTGCGCTTTACTGAGGACCGACCCAATCCGCTGTATCGCCGCGTCTGCTACACCTTTGGCTGGAACGCTGCGGTGAACTTCGCACTGATGAACCTGATTGGCTGCGTCCTTGCGGTCGTTACAGGACGGTGGTTTATGCAGCAGATCTACTCTCGGGTGTACTTTCCGGTGCTGGCGGTTGTGGTGCTGGTGGGCTTGTTGGGTGTGCTACCACGCGTGCGCTCCTCAACGGCCGGCGAGGGCACGGAGCGCCGCTACTTCTACGGTACGGTATGGTCCGTGACCATCGCGCAGGCCGTGCTGATGGTGCTGTGGAAGGCGCTGCCGCGTGGGCATACGGGTGACGTGGCGAAGCTGGCGGCGTACGTGGCGATCTTGGCTGCTGTGGGACTGATGGCGTTCCACGGTATGCTGCCGCGCACACGGCCGATCCTGCCCGGTGAGTTGATGGTGGCGGACTAGATGCTGGACTAGCCTTGGCTCTGCTGCGGGCATGTCTCGGCTGCGATTAGAATGTTGCGAAAGTCCGGCAATAAGGGAGCAGAGCATGGCGCAGTCGGCGAAGTCGCAGGATCGTCGTAACTTCTTGAAGGCTGGCGGCGCGGTTGCCGCGGGCATGTTGATGCCGGCTGCGGGTGTGGCGGCGACGGATGGAAACAAGCCGTACACGTTGCCCCTGAACCCGAAGACACACAACGCGATGCCGACGCGCAACCTCGGCAAAACCGGCTATAAGGTCGGCATCTTCAGCCTCGGTGGGCAGGCGACGCTGGAAAGGGCAAACGTTGCGGACCAGGCAGTCCCGATCATCCACCGCGCGCTGGATCTGGGTGTGAACTACCTGGACACCTCGTCGATTTACGGCGGACCGGATCGCTGGAGCGAGCAGTATGTGGGCGCGGTGATGAAGACGCGCCGGCATGAGGCGTTCCTGGCCACCAAGACCAAAGAGCGCACGCGCGATGGCTCGATGCGGATGATTGAGAAGTCCTTGCAGCTGCTGAACACGGATTATGTAGACCTGTGGCAGTTGCACGATATTGGCCTGCAGCAAGATGTGGACGCGGTGTTTGCCAAAGGCGGCGCCATGGAAGCGTTGGTCGAGATGCAGGGGCAGGGTGTGGTGAAGAACCTGGGTATCACGGGCCACTACCGGCCGGATGCGCTGATCGAATGCATCAATCGGCATCCATTCGATTGCATCTTGATGAGCTTGAACCCTGCCGACGTGCACATGTGGAGCTTTCAGGAGAAGCTGCTGCCGCTCGCGGTAGAGAAGCAGATGGGCATCATCGGCATGAAGGTGCCTTCGCGTGGGCGCTTGCTTTCCACGTGGACGCCGCCGCCCGTGGAGGCACAGAAACACATGTGGGAAGGCTCGGCGATTGCGACGCGGCCGGGCGTGATGACGATGAGAAACGCCGTGGACTATGCGTGGACGCACCCGGTGAGCACCATCATTGTCGGCTGCGACAACCTCGCGCAGCTGGAAGAAAACGTAAAGTATGCGCGCGAGTTCACGCCGTTATCGCATGGGCAGATGGCGTCGTTGAACGCGGCGGCTGAGCCTGTGGCGCAGCAGTCGTTGTTTTATCGCTTTACGGATCGCAGCAAGGGATAAGACAGCTATAACGAGAAAAGCCTCGGCTCATGCGAAGGCTTTCCTTCATCCAGACGGACTATTTGTCGGACGCGCGGGCGATCAGTGTGGCCGTATAAGCCGCGCCGAAGCCGTTGTCGATATTGACGACCGTGACGTTCGGGCTGCAGGAGTTCAACATGCCCAGCAAGGCAGCGGCACCGGCGAACGAAGCGCCATAGCCCACCGACGTTGGAACAGCCAGCACCGGCACGGAGACAAGGCCCCCGACGACGGAGGGCAACGCGCCCTCCATACCCGCGCAGACAACGACCACATGCGCCTCGGTGAGCTCCTGCCGCACGGACAGGATGCGATGCAGGCCGGCAACGCCCACATCATACAGCCGCGTCACGCGCGTGCCGAAGGTCTCCGCGGTGGTCGCGGCCTCTTCGGCGACAGGGAGGTCGCTGGTGCCTGCACACAACACAGCGATATGGCCGCGTGTTGGCGTCGTGGTCTGGCGCAGAGCAAGGGTACGACCCGTGGCATTGTGGACGGCATTTGGATGCTGCACAAGGACAGCCTCTGCGGTGGCTTGGTCGGCGCGTGTGGCTAAGACGTCGACGCCGTCCTTGGCAAGCGAGGCGAAGATCGCTGCCGTTTGCGCTGGCGTCTTACCGGCCGCGTAGATGACCTCGGGCAGGCCTGTGCGCAAGCTGCGGTGATGGTCAACGCGTGTGTGTCCCAGGTCTTCAAAGGGCAGCGAAGCGAGACGTTGGGATGCGGCCTCTGCTGTGAGATGACCACGTTCAACTTGGGCGAGAAGATCGAGAAGATGTTGCTGCGTCATGGTCTGGGGGAGAGTGAAAGGTAAGAGTTAGGGGTTAGGAGTTAAGAGTTTAGAGTTAGGAATGACGTGAGTCTTGTCGATCTAGGAAGGCAGCTATGGCGGCTTGTTGTACCTGCTTGAGCGGCGCGTTGTATTTCAGAGCGGCCGCCTTGCAGTCTTCGTACTCCGGCGCGGCGTTGCGTTGCTCCTCACCGGCGTAGCCCAGCTTGATGCGGACGGGGCCGTACGCGGTGTCTACCGACACGTGTTCACGGCTGAGGACAACGCGTTCATCCTGGCGAATACGCACCCCAAGCGTTGGTGTTTCGCGCAGCAGCAACTCCTGCAACGCCGTGCTCTTGGCCGGATCAGCGAGCACGGTGAGCAGTGTACCGGGGCGCCCCTTCTTCATAATGACGGGCGTGAGCATCACGTCGAGTGCACCTTGCGCAAGTGCCTGCTCGGCAACGTATGCCAGCAACTGCGGTGATGCATCGTCGAGCGCTGTTTCAAGCACTGTGACAGTTTCGGTCTGTGCGCCGCTGTTCTTTGTCGCATGTCCGTGCAGGCTTTGCGTTGGCGTTGTCTCTTCGGCTTCGCCGATACTTAAGCGAAGAACGTTCGGGAAATTCTTAGGATTACGCGTGCCGGCGCCATAGCCGATGTGTTCCACGCGCATCGCCGGTTGCTGGCCGAACATAGGGTTGAGCGCGCGCAGCAGAGCCGCACCTGTGGGCGTCACAAGCTCCTTCTGGATGTGTGCGGAGTAGGTAGGCACGCCGCGCAGCAGGTCCGCGGTAGCCGGCGCGGGAACGGGAAACGTGCCATGGGCGCACTGCACCATGCCGCCGCCCACGTTGATCGGCGAGCTGTACCAGGCGCCGATGTCCAGGTAGTGGATGCCCGCGCTGGAGGCCACGATGTCGACAATGGCGTCCACACCGCCTACCTCATGGAAATGAATCTCCTCGATGGAGACGTTGTGAATCTTGGCTTCAGATCGTCCCAGCAACTCAAACGTTTCGATAGCGGTGCGTTTTACGATATCGTGCAAGGCAGCGTTCTGAATCAGCGTGCGAATCTGTGTGAGCGATCGTCCGTGCGTGTGTGTTTTTTCGTGTTCGCCATCTTGAGAGTGCGTGTGCGGGTCACCGGTGTTGTGCAGATGTTGCGTTTTCGGTTGGGGTGTAAGCGGCGCTTGGCCGAGCGCTTGTTGCTCCAACAAAGTTTGGGGCCCGTGCTCGGGCGTGACTGTTTGACCAGGGCTGTGCATCTCCTCGGCGAGTTCACCGCCTTCCAGCACGTGGACCTTGGTGCAGGAGATGCCGCTTCGGTCCACAGTCTCGATCTGTAAAGTGGCGTTGATGTCCAGCGCGGCAATCGCTTCATGCAGCACGCTCGCGGGCACGCCGGCATCGATCAGCGCGCCGAGAAACATGTCGCCGGCAATGCCGGCGAAGCAATCGAGGTAGGCAACACGCATGAACTGCTGATCTCCTGAGCGTGGAAAGGGCCGGGGGCAACCGGTAGCTTAGTGCGATGCGCCGGTCAGTGCGGAGACGGGCAGCACGTCATTCATAGAGCCAGAACGGTAGCCCTGTGTAT
>CAXTRU010000028.1:570-18083 GCA_964246665.1 uncultured Acidobacteriaceae bacterium | reverse complement strand
TGTCAGGAGCTCTTCCATGGCAGCAGTGTTTTCCCGTAACGCGTCTCGTCGTTCCTTTCTCCGGATCAGCGGTCTTGCCGCCGGCCTGCCGCTGCTTAGCGAAGGCCACCTTGCCTGGGCGGCGCTGCCCGGACGAGTTGCCGGGGCGGAAGCCTCACCCTCCTCCCCCGTTATGATTAACGCGAACGAGAACCCGCTGGGTCCCAGCAGCGGTTCCCTTGCCGCCATCGCAAGCAGCGCACGTACGGGTGGGCGATACGATGCAACCGGAGAAGCCGACAGGCTCACGGCGCTTGCCGCCAAGCAGCTTGGCTTGCCGACAGACCACGTGATGGTCTATGCGGGCTCCAGTGAACCGCTGCACTACTCCGTGCTGGCCTTCACTTCGCCTTCTGCACCCTACGTCACCGCCGACCCAAGCTATGAGGCAGGCGCATGGGCTGCCAAGGCCGCCGGCGCACCCATCAAAAGCGTCCGGCTTACACCCACATACGCGCATGACGTACGGGCCATGGTCGCCGCCGCGCCCAACGCCGGCCTGATCTATATCTGCAATCCCAACAATCCAACCGGCACGGTGACCTCGCGCGAGGACATCTTGTGGGCGGAGCAGCACAAGCCGAAAGGCTCTGTGCTCTTGGTCGACGAAGCCTACATCCACTTTGCCAATGTGCCCAGTGTTGTCGACCTCGTGGCGCAGGGCAAAGACGTCATCGTGCTACGGACCTTCTCCAAGATCTACGGCATGGCGGGTATCCGTTGTGGCTTGGCGCTGGGCCGGCCGGATCTGCTGCAAAAACTGCAGCGCTACGGCATGAATCCGCTGCCCATTACTGCAGTCGCTGCGGCCAATGCCAGCCTGGAAGACGACACCCTCATCGAGACGCGGCGCAAGATCAACACCGATATCCGGAGCTCCACCTTCGCCTGGCTGGATGCAAACGGCTGGCAATACACACCGGCTGTGTCGAACTGCTTCATGATCGACACCCGTGTGCCCGCCAAGCAGGTGATTGACGCCATGCAGGCGCGCAACGTCTACATCGGGCGCGTGTGGCCGGCGGTACCCAACTATGTGCGCATCAGCGTGGGCACACCGGCGGAGATGGCGCAGTTTCAAACGGCGTTCGCGGCCACCATGACGCAACTGAAGAGCCCGGCGAAGGCCTGACTGCCGCTTAAACAGCCGCGACGTAACGCCCGAGTTCTTTGATGGTGCTGCAGTGACCCTGCAGGGCGGCAAGGGCCGCCTCGGCACCTTGGTGCTGGTTGTCGAAGCGCAGATCGACAAAGAAGATGTACTCCCACGGCCGGCCAGGGACGGGGCGCGACTCGATCTTGGTCAGGTTGGAGCCTGTGGCCGCGAGAGCCTGGAGTGCCTGCACCAAGGTGCCGGGCCGGTGCTCCACCGCAAAAGCGAGGCTCAGCTTGTTGGGCGGTTCGGCTGCTTGCACGACGGCGTCTTCCGCACGGCGTAACAGGTGAAAACGCGTGAAGTTCTCCGCATGATCTTCGATGTTGGCGACCAACACCTCGCCTCCGTAGATCTGGGCTGCAAGCTGGGGAGCCACGCCGGCGGTGTCGCGCAACGTGTGCTGCACAACGTGCTGCACGCTTCCGGCTGTGTCGAAAAATGGCTGCGCGTGTGCCTGCGTAAAGCCGGCAAGAAACCGGCGGCACTGCGACAGCGCCACCGGGTGAGACAGAATGGTGCGGATGTCCTCGAGCCGCGTACCCGGAGCGGCAATCAGGTTGTGTTGAATGCGTAATTGGTGTTCGGCCTCGATACGCAACGGGTAGCTCAGCAGCAAGTCATAGTGCTCGGCCACGGAGCCATGCAGGCTATTTTCGATGGGCAGCACAGCCGCCGCGGCACGTTTCTCTGTCACGGCGGCCACGACCTCAGCGGATAAACTGCAAGGCAACAAATCGATGCTCTCCCCAAGCATCTCGCGCGCCGCGATGTGGCTGTTTGAGCCTCGTTCGCCCTGAATGGCGATGCGCAGTCCGGCAGTGCCGTCAAGCGTCAATGGGTGTCCCTCTTCTTCCTTGCCGAGACCAGTCGGCGTAGGTCTCTGGCACTTGAATAAAGGTCGCCGCAAGGACAACCTCGGTTGTGTGTACCGCAACCTAACCTAACAAATACCGCGGCTTTTGCCGTGGAACAAAAAAGAATCGCGTGCTGCGCCGCGCAGCCGTACCGTCAGGAGATCGCTTACTTATGCTTTGGACCATCACCATCATTCTCGTCATCCTCTGGGCCGTCGGCTTCATCGGGTTCCACCTGGTCGCCTGGTGGATTCACCTGCTCTTGGTGCTGGCGCTCATCGTTCTCATCTTCAATCTGATCGGCGGACGGCGCGGCATTTAGCAGCACACGACACACGGTGCGACGGAGTCTGAGCCGGCGCACCGTCTTCCTTTCCTCAGAACGCACGAGAGGAGTTCCTATGAGCACGAGTGACAGCACCGTCAAAGGCAAGTGGGATGAGGTAGCCGGCAAGGCCAAGCAAGCCTTCGGTGACCTGACCGGCGACCAGAGCACCGCGAATAGCGGCGCCACCCAGGAGGTCAAAGGCCATGGGGAGCAGGCATGGGGGTCGGTGAAGGAAGCGGTGCATGATTCCGCAACGCCCTCCACCGCAACGCGCACCGATACTGCAACCGCGGCCGACAACACGGGCCACGATGTGCGCAACTCCGCGACGTCCACGGCCGAGAATGTGAAGGACCACATCCGCAACGCCGTCGAAGACCTCAAGCACTAGACTTCCTTTCGAAGACGAGAAAAGCCCGGCTCTATGCCGGGCTTTTCTGCGCGCGCAAACGGCTAGCGCCGGTGAAGGACATCCGCCGCCACGAACAAAAAGAACACCACTGAGATCACGCCATTTAACGTGAAAAAGGCAGCGTTCATTCGGCGCAGGTCGGCCGGGCTGATCAGCGAGTGCTCATAGGCAAGCAGGAGCACCACAAGGCCCATGCCCACCAGCGCAATGATCCCAAGACCGAACAGGTGCGCAAAAACAAACAGCAGAATGGCCACGCCGAGATGCATGCCGCGGGCCACCCAGAACGCGCCCTCCAGCCCGAAGGCGGCAGGCACGCTGTTGAGCCCAACACTGCGATCATGCTCAAAGTCCTGGCAGGCATACAGGACATCGAAGCCGCCCACCCAAAGCAGCACAATCAAGGTCAACAAAACGATGCGGGCGTCCAAGCTGCCGCGAACGGCAATCCACGCGGCTGACGGCGCAATGCCCAACGCAAGCCCCAGCACGACATGCGACCAGCGCGTGACGCGCTTCATGTAGCTGTATGCCAGCACGACCAGCAGCGCGAGCGGTGCGAGCAGCAAGGTGAGCCGGTTGAGCAGGGCCGCACCCACAAGAAAGGCCGCAACCGCCGCGATCGTGAAGAGTAAGACGAAACCCTTGCTGAGGTGCCCGGCAGGCAAGGCGCGCATGGCGGTGCGTGGGTTCGCCGCGTCCAGGTCCGCATCAGCATAGCGATTGAACGCCATCGCCGCCGTGCGCGCGCTGACCATACACAAGATCACCAGCAACAACGTGCGCAGCGACGGCCACCCGTTGGCGGCAAGCACCGTCGCCGTGAGCGCAAACGGGAGCGCAAAGATAGAGTGCTCCCACTTGATCATCTCCAGCGTGATGCGCGTGCTGCGAAGAACACGTTCCATAGGCTAAGTTTAGTGGCTCACTTCCCTGCCCTGAGTTTGCACTTGAAGGTCGTTCTTCACGCTGAAGACACCAGGGACGGAGTTGGCGCGCATACCGAGGATCTCGCGATCGCCTGAGTTCAGCACGGAGCCGACCAGCGTGACGTGACCATTGTCTACGACAATGCGAATGGGCCTGACAGGGTCGACAGCGTACCGCGTCGACACCGAGGAGCCATACACGGCTTGGAACTCAGCGCGGCGGATAGCCCAGTCGTTCGGAGACACGGGAGCGACCTTGAGGTGATCGATAAGGCCGCGCACGCCGGGTGTATTCGCGACGATATCGAGCGCGGAATCCTTGTCCACCGGCTCGACAACCTCACCGCTCACCTCGGCCACGCCATCGTGCACCTGCAGCCCGACTGCATTGAATGGGTAGCTGGGGTAGCCCTGCCGGTCGTACGCCAGCTGCTTACCGAGCTTGTTCGTCAATTGCTCATCCGGAACATTGGGCGTGTTAACGCTGATCTCGTCCTGGATGCTCGCCGCTTCATGGGTCTTCTCAATGCGCTTCACGGCATCGAGCTTGTCTGCGAGCACACCGACAGAGCCGGTGAGCGTCACCGTTCCATTGGCCACGGCCGCGTGGATGTCACGAAATTGTTTCTTGTTGAGTTGGTGCTGCACATCCGCTTGCAATTGGGTATCGCTGGCCTGGGCGAAGGCGCAAGGTGCCAGCAGCAGCAAGGGAAGAAGAGCGAAGTGGGTACGAGTCATGGCAAATCAATCCGTAAACCTACGCCGAAGCGCATCGTCAGCACCCTGTTAGACGCATACGGCGGCGTGGAGATGCGACTCGGCGCACCGTCCGGGCGCGTTGGGACGCCCGCGCCTACTTGTATCGTTTACGCAACCGGTACACGATGGAAAACACACCGTTTTCGTCGCGGGTGGCCACCAACGTTGTGTCGTCCGAAATCTGGTATTGCACCTGGATCAGCTGCTGCGCACTTTCATTCACGTTGGTGGCAAACACAAGCGTCAGCTGGTTGGTCAGCGGCTCCTGCACGGTAATGCGTGCGGTGGAGTTGCCAAGCGTGCCCGTGTACGACGGATCCAGCTTCACTGAGCCGGCGCCGAAGAGCTTGCTAACGCGGCTACCCACGGTTGCGTTCAATGCGCCCGAAAGGATGGCGCTCGTCGTCGGATCGGTGCCTGCCGCTACCTGCTGCTGGTTCGAGATCTGGCTCTCCTCCTGCGTTTTGCCGAGCGCGAGCAGGTTGAAGATGTCAGCCTCCGTGAGCGGCGGCGAGGAGCGGTAGATCGGCTTCAGGTTCGTGGTGTCGCCATGAACGCCAACCGTGACGTTGTAGTTCTCCACGCGCGTGGTGACGTCGAGATCGATGACCGGGTTGATGCGCACGGGATCGGTGAAGTAAATGACGCCGCGCTCCAGTTGGTACGTAGTTCCGGCGAAGGTCGCGCTGCCGTCCGTGATGCGCACGGTGCCCAGAACAGAAGGTACCGCGACGCTGCCACGAACGTTGAGGTCCACTGTGCCGGAGATCTTGGCATAGCTGTTTTGGAAGTCAAGTTGGGGCGAACTGGCGACGTGCACATCCATCCGAATCTTGTTCAGGATAGATGTTGGGTCTGGCGGAACGGAGACGCCGCCCGTGCCGGCGAAGCGCGCAAAGTCGACATCTGCGCCGATGCCGAAGCGCGTGATCAGTACGTTGCCGGAAAGAAACAGCGCATGACCGCCGCCCTGCAGACGGATGGTGGCATCCGCGGTGGTGGATAGGCCGGCGTAGCGAACGCGCACGTGATCCACGCGCGCCGTCAGATCGGACAACAAACCGCGCTGATAACCAACGTAGCCGCCCAACGTAATGGTGCCGCCGCCGGAGGTACCGCTGATGTTGCGCAACTCGAGGCGATTCTGGTTGAAGACCGCCGTTCCCTGAAGGTTGCTGACGCCGTTGGGAATGCCATCAATGGCGAGATTGGCATTGTCGAAGCGGACCTCGCCGTTGAGCGCCGGGTTCTTAAGCCGGCCACCCACACCGGCGTTCAAAGTGATCTTGCCGGATGTGATCAGTTGCGGATCGAGTGTGTGCGCGAGCACAAGATCGAGGCTGCCGTCGGCGTGGATGTCGACCGGACCACCGTCCGGGTTGTTGTCGCCTAGAACTGTTGCCGTACCCGCGAGTCGCAGCATCGTATCGGGGCCCGTCAGATGGAAGCTGTCGACGGCAACCACACCGTTGCGCAGCCCCAGACGGATCGGCTCGGTCTGCTTCAGCGTGATGCCCTGCGAGGTCAGGCTGAAGCTGCTGAAGTTGACATCGCCCGAGAGCAGGGCCGGTTTGGCTGCGGGCCCGCTGACGTTGACGGTGGCCGCAATGTCGGACGTGGCGTCCGTAGCGCCCGGCGAAAACAGCGCGACAGCCTTGGACACATCGACACCGGCGAGCGTGAGCTTGGCCTGCGTCTGGTAGTCGCCCAGCAGCGATGTTTGTCCGTTGGCCGCAATCTGCGCACCGACCAGCTGTGAGGTCAGGTCATAAAAGACCGTGGACCCCGTGGAGTGCGCGGCAAGGTTCAGCTGGCCCAGCGTGTTGCCCTGGTAGGCGATGTTGGCCAGCGATAGATTGGCCTTCAGATCGGGTTCCTGTGCGGTGCCGTTCGCGCTGGCGTTAAAGGTCAGCACAGCATCGGCAGGCAGGTTTTGCTTCTTCACGATGTCCAGCGTCGACAACCGGATGTTGTTGCCGGCAAGCTGTGCCGTGATGTGTTTCGATGTGAGGTTGTAGCTGCCGTTGCCCGTCACGGTGACGCTCTGGGCGTTGACCAGCAGGCGAGTCGCGGTGATCTGCTGGCCCTGCACGCTGGCGTCGACGGACAGGGTGGAGTACGGCTGGCCGTACGCGACGCCGTTGTTCAGCGTGACGTTGCCGCTGCCGTTCAGATTGCCGAGTGTGCCCGCGACCTGCGCGTTGATGTTGGCGATGCCCGTGAGCTGCAAATTATTCTGTTGCCCGGCGATCTGCAGCAGGTCGGGAATCTGCGCGTTGGCGAGCTTCACGGTACCGTTGACCGTGGTGAAGTTGTCCCAGTTGTAGCTGACCACGCCGTGGCGGGAGACCACGCGATGCGGCAGCGCCGATCCGGTGAGGTTCAACACGGCCGTGCCACGCTTAATGGTGGAGCCCGCAACGACAAGGCCGCGATTCGGGGCGTACTCCGCGTCGGCCACAACGGAGTCAAGCAGCACATCGGTGGTGGTGCCGTACCGAATCTCGATGGCGTTGGCGGCGAGGTGCCCCTTCACGTCCAGCGTGCGCACCGAGCCCTTGGCCGTGCCGTTGAAGGCCAGCGATCCATGCAGCACGATCGGCAGCGCCGCTGTGCCCTTTTTGCCATTTGCCGAGACACCCAGCAAGGTCAACGTGCGATCGAACTCGGAAAGGTCCCGCGCGTTCAGGTTGACCGACAGATTGGTCAGCGGGTCGCCATTGTTGACGCCCAGCACGCCTTTCGCGGAGAGCGTCGTTCCCGGCGTTTGCAGGTTTACCTGCTGCAGGTTCACCACCTGCGTGCGCCCATCGTAGTGGGCCAGAAGATGGCCGCTGACGGGCACGTTGGAAGTGTTGGTGCGGCGCTCGCCTACCGGATGCAGTTGCAGATCGGCGCCTACCTGCACGGAGGAGGCGATGTCGGTTGCGGGTCCACCCCACTCGGCCGTTACAGGACCGGAAACCTCGGTGTCCAATCCAAGATCGCCGATCTTATTCGGCGCGGTGATCTCCAGGATGGTGCGCAAGGTGATGCCGCGCAGCGTGACTTTGGCGAAGGCGTGCGCCCGGGCCACGGGGGTCAGCGTCACCGAGTCCACCGGCGGCTTGGCGTTTACCCCCACTGCGGCCTTGTTCGCCGTTTGCGCCGCGGCCACCGTGGTCGGTGAGCTTGTGGGAGCACTGGGGGGCACTTCGCCGAGCCAGTTGTCCACCTTCATCTCGCCTTCGATGGTGCCGCCGCCGGGCAGATGGCCCGTGATCGCGCCGAACAGCAGCTCCGTTGGCGTGACGCGCAGCTGTGAGTCTGCGTTCACGTTATGCAGCCGCACGTCGGCGGTTTGGTAGCCCGCATCGCGCAGGTTTACGTTCCCTACAAGCAGATAGCCGGCCTGGCAGTTCGGCGTGGGCGGCAGCACCGCCTGGCGTGGCGGCACGGGCACATTATTGCGCTGGTAAACCTGCGGGTTCTGCTGCGCCGCTTGCGGGGTCACCGCACAGTTGTGCCCGTTGATGTCCAGGTTCACGACGCCGGAGGTCAAGCCTGCCACGCCACCCAGAAAGCCAATCTGCCGCAGGGCAATGCCGCCCTGCACATGGGCCTGCCATTCGGGATGGGCGAAGTTGTTGATCTGCGCCGTGGCCCCGATGTGGGAGTTCATGCCGGTGTAGAAGTCGAAGCTTTGCAGATCCGCCATGTTGCGGCCCAGCTGCAAGGCAAGGTGCAGCTTCGATTGCTCCACGGGCTGCTTAACCATCTGCGTTTCGAGATCGTTCAGGGCGATGTCGATGCCGTAACGGTCCGTCGACGGCAGGTACTGCACCCGTGCACTCAGATCCTTGGCCGCGGCGTTGAACGGGATGGGGCGGTCGTTGATCAGGACGAGGCCGTCGGCCAGTTCGACCTCGTTTGCCTGGAGGTCAAGCAGCGAGTCCTGCACCGGCTCTGTGCTGGTAGACGGGTGCTTGGGCACCGGCTGGTTAGTCTTGCCGTCCTTGTCGATGATCAGGTGGGCGTGCGGCTGCTCCACACGCAAAAAGCTCAGCCCCACGTGGGACTGTGCGCCTTTACCCACCGTGTGCGAGAGAAAGGTGTTGATCTTCAGGCGAACGAAGATCTTCGCCGCGGAAAGATAGGGCGCTTCGCCGGGTGCTTCCGTACCGTGGATGACGAGGTTGTCGACTTCAATCGCGAGGTGCCAAAGGTTGAAGTGGATGTGGCCGATGTCGACCTTGCCGCCGGTCGAGTCTTCCAGCACAGACTTCACCTGGCCACCGACACGCTGCTGAAAATCGGCGGTTCCCGTGTACCAGTTCAGGCCGAAGATGACGACCAGCACAAGCACCGCAAGCGAAATAAACAACCAGCCGAAGAAGCGCGCGACGCGGTGCTGGTTTCGCCGAGACTGCGAGGAGGATGAGGCAGGCCGGCCGGAAGGCTGTGGCGCATTGGGGTTCGGCGTCGTGGTGTTCATGGCGCTTCCTCCCCTGGGTGCAATACCGTGATGCTGCCCTGCGCGCGCAGGCTTTGCAGCCAGTCACGCAGCAGGCTGGATACCTGTTGCTGTTGCAGGATCTCGCGGATGCGCGGCTCTACGGAAGCAAACGGCGCGGGCTTGGTGCCGGCCTTGCGGTATTGCGGCAGCATGGTGTTTTGGTAGAACTCACGCACCTGTCCTTCGGTCACGGAGGTACCCGCGCCGAAGCGCTCTTGGATGAAGGAAAGCGTCTCCATCCGCTGCTTCCAACGTGTGCGGAACTCCTCTACGCTGAAGCCCTTCGACGAGAGATACCTCGCCCAGCCCGCATCGGTGGCGCAAAGGTCAGGCTTGCAGCCCGGAAGCGTTTTGCGCAGGCCGGCGATCTCCTTGTCCACCTCGGCGTCGGTGGTGGTGTTCTCGGTTTCCAGACGAGCTTGTTGCAAGATGAAGGCGCGGTTCACAAGCCGCTCAATCTCACGGTCACGTGTGGTCTGCGTCCCTGCGTCGCTGGGGTATGGTTGAATCGCTTCGAAGCGATGCTCTTCCTCGACATCGGAATCCAGGATGGGCTGCCCGTTCACGATGGCCACAACGCGGTCGATCTGTGTGCCCGGCTCCTTGGGCATCATGGAGGGAACGGCCGTGGGCACGGGTGTTTTGCCCGGGGTGGAATCACTTTGCGCTGCGGGTGCGCCGGGGGTTGGCTGCTGTTGCCGGTCGGCCGGCGGCGTTGCGGGCGCGTTGTGTTGCTGCTGCTGATCGGCAGGCGTGGACGGCAGTTGAGATGACTGCGCCGATGCACCCGGCAAGCCGCACAGAACCAGGCTAGCCACGAACGTGCAAGGCACAAGTGCCCAACGGAAGAAGACGAGTTGGAGCCGCGATCGCATGGTCAGAAGGCCTGCCCGATCGAGAAGAAGAACTGGAAGTGACTCGCCTGGCCCACATAGGGCGCGGCACCGGTATAGTCCTGAAAGACCGGATACACCGGTGGGTTGAGGTTATACGCGAGGTCAAGCCGGATGGGGCCGACGGGCGTGTTGTACCGCGCGCCCAAGCCAATTGCGTGCGAGTAGTAATTGAAGTTGCACGTGCCCACCGCGTTGCTCTGCTGGCCTTGCGGGTTCGGCACGCCCACGGTGCCCGGCGTGCCCGGCGGAATGGTCACATTGCGACAGGTCGCCTCATTAGGCTGACGGAAGTTCTTGATGCTCGAGAACATGTCGCTGGGGTAGCGAAACACGTTGCCCATGTCGTGGAACAGCACAAAGTTCACGTTGTTGCCCACGATGGGAAGTGTCGTCGCGGGGAGCCGCAACTCAAACTGATTGACCACCACAGCCGAGCCGCCCACCGGGTAGCCGGTCGTGAGGTCACGTGGGCCGGCGTCGTTGATACCGAAGCCACGATGCGACTGCGAGCCGCCGGCGTACATGCGCTCCGGCAGCGGGATCGGGTTGCAGGTGGCGTTCTCCGCGGCGTATTGCGGCGCGCAGGAGTTGTTGGTTTGCCCGATGGCTTGCGCTGTGCCATTGGTCGCGCTACCGAACACGTTTTCGAAGCCAACCCGCAGATTGCGGGCAAACGTAAACGGGTGATTGGCGTTGCCGAAGGTGAGGTAGTTCGAGTGCGTCAGGTCCATGCGGTTGAAGTTGGTCGCCGAACCGAAAATGGAATCCGCAAAGAACTCCTGCACCGAGTAGTACTGGCCCCGCGTTGCGTTCAACGGGCTTGGGTCGCGCGTGTCATGGAAGTACGTGATGCCCGGGCCGCCCACACGCACCGGTTGCGAGAACTGCGAGATCAGCGTGGGCGAGATTTCCAGCGAGTTCTGATTGACGTTGATGAGCCGGTATTGGAAGTCGTAAATCAGGTGGTCCGCACGCTGAATCTGCTGCGTGACACGGAAGTCGAACTGCGACGTTTGCGCCTGGAACGTGGTGATATTTTGTACGTTCGAGTAGCCACCTGAAACCGTGGCCGTAAGGTTCGGATTGCCGAGCAGATTCGGGTTGTTGAAGCTCAACGAAGCAATCTGTTCCAACAGACCGTAGGTGGTGTGCAACGTCAGGGATTTCTGCGTCCCGAAGAAGTTGATGCGCGATACATCCAGCGACACACGCGGACTGGCGCCGGCTCTGCCGTTTTGCGCCGCCGTTCCGGTCGCCCCATTCACGGTGTGCTGATACGGCAGGTATGACGGCTGATTGAGTTGCGCTTCAAAACCAAAGCCGTAGGTTACATCCCAACGCTTGGCCTCCTGGATCTGCACCAGCACATTCTTTTCCAGCGCATCCCCGATGGGGTTCTGCACCGCCGCGTTGACCTCATTGAAGAGCGCCAGGTTATACAGATTGCGCTGCGTTTGCAGCAGCGCCGCCTGATCCAGCGGATCACCGGCATGCACCTGCAACTGGCTGTCCACGAGCGAACGGCGCGTGTGCTCCACACCGGACAGCAGCACATGGTCGATGGTGACCTGCTGCCCCTCGACCACGTTCAGCGTGACGTCAGTGATGAATTTGTTGTTGGGCGAAACCTTGGGATTCACTTCGACCTGCGCGTGGTCGAAGCCATGCGAAACATACCAGCTCAGCAGCGCGTCGCGATCCTGGGACAGCGTGATGAGTGAAAAAGGCTGACCCGGTTCGGCAATCAGCATGTCGTACATCATCTGCTCGCGCGTGGAGTCCACCCCCGCCACATCGACGGAGCCGAACTTCTGCTGCACGCCTTCATCCACGGTGTAGGTCACCGCGATCTCCGCGATGGTCTTGCCGTGCTTGCCCTGCTTTTCGAAGTCTTTCGCCGTCGCGGTGACTTTGGCATTCAGGAAGCCACTGGCGCGGTAGAGCGACTGGATGGAGTCACGGTCGGCATCGCGCAACTGTGTACTGTATGCACCATTCTTCACATACAGACTGGCCTTCTTCACGCGCAGACGCTCTTGCAACGTGTCCGTGTCGAAGTAGTGATTGCCCTTGATGTCTACGGAAACGACCCTGTGCTTCTCACCGGGGTCAACGTCATACTGCACCGTGACGTTGCCTGTTCCCGCACCGAGCAGCTTGACGGAGTCTTTCACATCAAAGTATCCCTGCTGCTGCAGGTAGTCACGAATATTGAACGCGCCCTCATTGAGCAGGTCGTTATCTACCGCGCCTTCTTCGTACACCGGCACGAGCAGTTTTTTGCGGGTCGCAGACACCTTGGTGCCGTTGATGACTACCTTGACGACGGGCCCTTGATCGGCCGCGAAGTCGTAATCTAGCTGCTTTTTGGGCGGCTCGTACGTCTGTTTCTGCAGCGTAATTGTGCCTTCCAGGCGATTGTTCTTGATGTAAAAGTTCCGCACGCCGGAAAGTGCGTTGCTTGCCGTTTGCCGCGTCACCTTGGGCTCGCATCCCTTGTCGACAAGGGCGATCAGGCGCGAACAATTCAGGCCGGCTTTTTTGCGGAAGTCGTCCGCCGTGATGCCCGCATCCTCCCCGAGGACATGCACGGCGCCAATGCGCGCCTGCGGCCCAATCTGTACCTCGACTGAGATATTGATCTGATGCCCAAGGTCGTCCTTTTGTGTCGTTAGGTTGATCGTCGGCTGGTAGTACCCGTTCTCCGCAAGCGACTCCTTCACGCCATCCAGCGCAGCCGGCAGGTCGGTTTCGGTGTAGGGCCGGCCCGGATCCAGCTTGGTGGCGAACTCCAGAAGCGATGTGAGCCGCTCGGAGGTGACCCCCACAATCTCAACCCGGCCCACGTAGTAGCGCGGCACGCCGGCATAGATAAGGGTGAGGCCATTGCCCGTGCGCTCCGCACTCAGCGAAATGTCGCGATAACGGCCGCTGTTGAACAACCGCGTCAGGTCATCACGGACCTTTTCCGGATCAAGCGGCTGGCCGGCCTTCTGCGCCAACTTGGTGATGGTGGGGTCGTTGTCGGCAAAGGTAACGCCGTCAAAGCGCAGGCCGGTCACAGCTGTCCCGGCCTCCTTCCACAGCGAGGTCGTCAGCGGCGGCAGCGGGTTCGACACCACGGGCGGCTGCTGCGGGACGGTGGGACTTGCGGGGTTAGCTGTCTGGCTGGCTTCCGGTGTTGCCTGCGGTGCGCTGGGGTTGGCGGAGGGCGTCACGGGAGCAGACTGCCCCGCCGCACCGTTGGTCAGATTTCCAGGAGACTGAGCGCGCAACTCCGGGGCGCACGGCAACAGCGCCAGCCCAAGCAGGGTCAGCGTGGGCAGCGCCGCCGAAGGCAGCTTTGCACCGAAAGACGCGCCCCGTCGCGGAATCAAGCCGCCACGCCCCGCAATCAAGTTTGCCGCTTTGTGCCCCTTCTTGTTCCGACCCGACACCCGTTTGTCCTTCCATCGCGTAGACCCACTGGTCCGGCCATCATGTGGACCCTGAAGGATCCGAATCGCGGCTGCAATCCGTTGACGGCGCAGACCAGCCCTAAGGCGCACAGGATAGTACAACGTGGGACGCGTTGCATCCCTTGCAGGTTGGCCGGGATGGTTCGGACCACACGTCGGATCGCGCCCGCGAGCACACTCCTATACTGAATCCATGCCGAATGCTGAGACTCCGGTGCGTGCAGAGGCACACCAAAGCGCAGACTCCGAAACCACCGGGACGCCTGCCATCGACCCGCACGACCGGTATTCGCGCCAGGTGCTCTTCCGCGGCATAGGTACGGAAGGACAGAGGAAGCTGCGAACGGCGCACGCGGCCATCGTCGGTGTAGGGGCAACCGGGGCGGCGGCGGCAGGGCTGCTGGCCAGGGCCGGTGTGGGCCGGCTCACGTTGGTGGCTCGTGATTTCGTCGAGCCCAGCCATCTGCAGGGCCAGGGGGTTTTCGACGAGCAGGGCGCCCCCGCCGCCCTGCCCCAGGCTGAGGCCGCACGCCGCCACCTGCTGCGAGTGAACAGCGATGTCGAAGTCAATGCCCAGGTCGCGGACGTAACCCCCGGCAGCATCGAGAGCCTGCTGCGGGGCGCGGACATCGTCTTGGACTGCACGGACAACTTCGAAACGCGATACCTGCTGAACGACCTTTGCGTGCGCGACGGCCGTCCGTGGATCTACACCGCTGCCGTGGGCGCGTATGCGGCGACCATGAACGTGCTGCCGCGTTTCGCCGGCCCAGAGGCGCCCCCTTGGCGAGCAAAGGCGGCGCCCACGGCGTGCCTGGCCTGCCTCTTCCCCGCGGTGCCCGAGGGCGAGGTGCAAACCTGTGAGACGGCCGGCGTCCTTGGACCGGCAGTGAACCTGGCGGCTTCGATCGCCGCAGCGGAGGCGCTGAAATGGCTCACCGGGCAGCCCGACCGCATGCGGCGAAGCCTGCTGTCCTATGACCTTTGGAGTGGCGAGCGTTCCGAGATCGCCGCCGGGAAACCGCGCGCGGACTGCTCCGTGTGCGGTGCGCGCAGCTTCCGCGCCCTGGGCGGCGAGGGTCGCCCGCAGATCACGTTGTGCGGCCGCAACTCCGTGCAGATCCATGAACGCAGCCGTCCGTTGGACCTCGAAGCGCTCGGCCGGCGGCTCCGCCCTTTGGGTGAGGTGCGGGCCAACGGGTTGCTGCTTCGGTTCAGCTACCCGCCGTACACACTGACGGTTTTTCCTGATGGTCGCGCGCTGATCCAGGGCACCACGGATACGGGCCTGGCACGGTCGCTGTACGCGCGGTTTCTCGGCAGCTGACTCCGGCCTTCCAGGCGGTAAGATGGATGAGACATCTTTGCCCACCTGCTCGTCCCTTTCAAGGGCGGGTCCCGACAGCTAATCTGCGGTAGGCTAAACGAGGCGATCGCGCCGGCATGCACGACCGGAACGACTGAAACGCTTGCTCATGGAAGATCAAGGCTCACAAACAATGCAATCAAAACCGACTCCTGGGTTGTTTAAGAGAAACCCACCGATCGCCGGCGAAGCCGAAGCGATCGAGCGGGCAAAACTCGGCGACCCTGACGCATTTTCGAAGCTTTACGCGCTGCATAAGCGCCGTGTTTACACCCTCTGTTTGCGCATGCTGGGCAATGTCTCTGAAGCCGAAGACATGACCCAGGAAGCTTTTCTTCACCTGTTCCGCAAGCTGGGCAGCTTTCGCGGCGAGAGCGCCTTTTCCACTTGGCTTCACCGCCTCACGGTGAATCTTGTCCTGATGCACCTTCGCAAGAAGGGCTTGCAACTGGTCTCGCTCGAAGAAACCATCAACCCGAGCGAGGAGGATGCACCGAAGCGCGACTTCGGCTCGCGCGACCCGCAGCTTTCCGGCTCCGTGGACCGCGTGACCCTGGAACGCGCCGTGGCGTCATTGCCGCCCGGCTACCGCATGGTGTTTGTGTTGCATGACGTGGAAGGCTTTGAGCACAACGAGATTGCCACCATGCTGGAGTGCTCCACCGGCAACAGCAAAAGTCAGTTGCACAAGGCGCGCCTTCGCCTGCGCGAGCTGCTGCGCCATCCTGAGCAACTGCCGCCCACACCCGTCGCTGCTGCGGTTCGGGAGTTGGTGCAATGAGCGAGATCAAGGACATCAACTTCGAAGTACTGACTCCGGCGGAGTTCGAGCAGCACCTCCCCGAGCTGTTTTTGGCAGGCGGCAAGGTCAGCGAAGACCCACGTCTCGCCAAGTTCCTCGCCGCCAATCCGGATTGCGCCGCCCTGGTGCGTGACCTGGAGACCATCGCGGAAACTGCGAAGAGCCTTTTCGAACCCGTACACGAGCCCAGCGATGCGGTATGGTCCAACATCGCCAACAAGCTCAAGGAAGAGTCGCCCGACGATGGTGGCGTGTCGGATCTCGCCAGCTAAGCAGGATTGAACAAGACTGCATGAGGGCTGACCTGTTCGGGTCGGCCCTTTGCCTTTGCGCAGAACGCCCGCGATCGACGGTGCTATGCTCCGCCCATGAGCACAAAGGGGCACACCGAGGCTGTGGACGGTCTGCGGCGCGTCGTTCTAACGGGTTTTATGGGCTCCGGCAAAACTACGGTTGGCCGCGCACTTGCGGCGCACCTCGGTTGGCGCTTTGCGGACCTGGACGAATCCATCCAGGAGCTGCTTGGGCGTTCGGTCCCGCAAATCTTCGCCGAGCAGGGTGAGGCCGCGTTTCGCGGGGCAGAGCTTGACGCCTTGCGCGAACTCCTTGCAGGTTCCCGTGTGGTCATTGCCCTTGGCGGCGGTGCGCCGGAAGCACCGGGGTTGCGCGCCCTGCTCGCGGGCGCGCCGGAGACCGCGGTGATCTATCTCCAGGGCAACTTCGACGCCCTGTACGAGCGCTGCACACGCCAGGCGCTCGACCCAACCGCGATTGCACGCCCTCTGTTGCGTTCGCGCGAGGAGGCCGAGGCGCGCTTCGAGAGACGCCGGGATTTTTACGACTCTGTTGCCACACACACCGTGTCGGCAGTTAACGGCACACCGGAAGAGATCGCCGCTACGATCGTTTCCGCACTGGCATCGCAGGTTCTTGCACCTTGAACACAGCGTAGCAACGGGCCTTTGCATCACACCGGGAATACCATGGCTACGAATCCAAGTCCCACCGGAATGCCCGTCCTGACACATATGGGATCTTCGCCCGATGTGAAGCAGCGCCGAGCCGTGCGCGGGTACATCTTGTTTACCATCTTGGTCCTGCTGACGCTGGCGCTGGCGTGGCGCCTTCGTGAGGTCTTGGAGATTGTGTACGTCAGCGCGTTGTTCGCCGTGGTGCTGATGCCCGTGGTCAAGCGCATTGAGGCCCTGCGGATCGGCAAATACAAGCCATCGCGCTTTGTCGCCATTATCGTGCTGATGTTGTCGGTCGTGTCGTTTCTGTTTCTGCTCTTCTTCTTCGGGCTGCCGCCGGTGCTGCGCGACATCGAGCACTTCGCCAACGACCTACCGCAGCGCCTGCCGGAGCTCGTCGCACGGTTGAAACGGATTCCTCTGGTCAACAGGCTGGGCATCGACAACCTGGCACAAAGGGGCGAGGTCTACGCGGCCAGCCTGGCAGGCTACATCGTCTCTTCCGCACCCAAATGGCTTGGCCATATCTTCGACCTCGTGACAGCGCTGATCCTTTGTATCTACTTCATGCTGGAAGGCGAGTCCGCTTACTTCTATTTCCTGGCCATGGTGCCGATCGAGTCGCGTGACCGGCTTTCCAGGGCGATGATCGTTGCGGAAGGCCGCATGAGCAAGTGGCTGCTGGGCCAGGGATCCCTGATGGTGATCCTGGGCGTGTGCAGCCTCATCACCTTTGCGCTGCTCCATGTGCGCTACTTCTTCCTGCTGGGCACGCTCATGGGCCTCTTCAACATCATCCCGGTGGTGGGTGGCGTGATCACGATTCTGCTCGCCGCCGCGGCCGCGGCTCTTGACTCGTGGTCGAAGATGGCCGGCGTGCTGATCTTTTACCTGATCTACACGCAGGTGGAAAATGGCTTCCTGACGCCCCGCATCATGAAGACCAGCGTGAATCTGATGGGCCTGACGGTGCTGATTGCCTTGCTGATGGGAACTGCCCTCGCCGGTGTCGTAGGTGCGCTTGTTTCTGTACCGACCGCCGCGCTGG
>CAXTRU010000028.1:0-522 GCA_964246665.1 uncultured Acidobacteriaceae bacterium | reverse complement strand
TCCACGCGCAGGAGCTGCAGGCGAAGTCGGAACAGGTGCAAACCTAGCTGCTGAATCGAACATGACGAAGCCGGTCGCCTACTGTAGGCAGACCGGCTTTCTTGTTTCCGATCGCGGATGGCGGAAGAGATCGCTAGAACGTGCTCAGGGTCCAAACCGTTGTGCTTCGGAAGGGCGCTTCCGGGCGCAGCACCGTGGAAGGAAAGCCGGGCTGGTTGGGCGAGTCCGGGAAGTGCTGGGTTTCCAGACAGAACGCGCTGCGAAAGCCATACGGACTGCCGGCTTTGCCCACCGTGCTCGCATCCAGGTAGTTGCCGCTGTAAAACTGCACACCGGGTTCTGTGGTGGCAACCTCGAGCCTGCGGCCGTTCGCCGCATGGGTGGCAACCGCGGCAGTCTTCAGCGAGCCGTCCCTGTCGCGTAAGACGAAGTTGTGATCGTAGCCACGGCCGTTGACCAATTGCGGATGAGGCTCATCGATGCGCTCGCCGATGCTGCGCGGCGTGGTGAAGTCAAACGGCG
>CAXTRU010000027.1:1903-18511 GCA_964246665.1 uncultured Acidobacteriaceae bacterium | reverse complement strand
CAGCAGCAGTGCGTCAGAGCCGGGCCGTTCCGTCATGGCACCAGCATATGCGTCCACTGGACGACACCGCATCTCACCCTGTGTGCCGAGTCACCTCCAATTCACCGTAGACCAACACCCGATCAGGCTTTATGCGCAGGAGATCACGTCCGACCCTGCCAACCCACACGCCGCCATCGTGCTTCTGCACGGTGCGGGCGGCAACCTCGACTTCTGGACATCCCGCTTCGGCCCGTTGCTGCAGCAGTCGGGCATCGCGCTCTATGCCCCGCACTACTTCGACCGCACCGGCACCGTCCGCGCCGACTTTGAAACCATCCGCAGCGGCACCTACACTCCTCAATGGCTGGCCACCATCGACGAAGCCGTTCGCTTCGTCGCCGCGCGTCCCGGCATCGATCCGCAGCGCATCGTGCTGGCGGGCATCTCGCTTGGCGCCTTCCTCAGCCTCGGCTTCGCCGCCAGGCTTTCTGCCTCGCAGGACGCCGCGGAACGCAGCCGGTTGCGCGGGCTCATCGAGATCTCCGGTGGCTTGGTCGAACCCTACGCCTCGCAGGCCACCCCACACTTCATCCCTACGTTGATCCTCCACGGCGCAGAAGACAACATCGTCTCCGCCAGCCACGCCGAAGCGCTAAACAAGCGCCTCACCGCCCTCAACGTCGCGCACCGCACGGAGATTCTTCCCAACGAAGGCCATTGGTTCACCCAGGCATCGTTGCCACGTATGCTGATGGCTGTCTCGAGCTTTCTACAGGACCATCTCCAACTGCATCCCACAGCCGATCGCGCCATGTAGTTCTGCCATGCACCGGTTTGCGGCGCGTCGTGAGGTGGGCTCGCACAGGTAAGGGCTAATGCTCCGCCCTGGTCTCGCGTCCGGCAACAGGAGGCCTCACCAGCGGTATCGTTTGTGGCGCCCGGGCTTGCGAGACACGCGTCTTCAGCACCTCGACGAGCAGAGCCTCATCTCCCCTCGACATCTCAAGGACGATCACCTGCGGATGCTCCTCGGAATCGCGGTAGCTCAGCGACAGCTGCTTCGCCTCCGGCCACGGGGCCACCAAACGCCAGAGGCCTTCGGTCAACAAGCCGACCCGCACTCGCTTCAAGCTCTTCGACTCGTAACTAAGAACATGGTCGTACGGTATGGACAGCTTGGAAGGTCCAAGGAAGACCAGCGAATCCGTAGCGGCGATCGAAAGCCGGCCGTGCACACGGTAGCTCTGCAGCGCTGTGCCACCCACATAGGTGACGTCCCGGAGCGACTGACCTTGCACACCAGTTGCGCCGAAGAACAACGCAACGAAGATTAGACCCGCTCCGGCCGCCGTGCCTGCTGCGGTCCTCCGTTGCATCCACTGCGCCCTGATCCTCAATGCGGCAAACAGCGTCTTTACGTCGCGCTGCCAGACCGGCAGGACACAACTCATGATCAGCGTTTCCAGGTTGCTGAGGACTCCCCAAGCAATCGCCGCAGTTATCCACAGTGAAGCTCTTTGGGTTGCGAAGGTGATCACCATGGCAGTAGCCAGCAACAGCCCCCATCCCTTGGCGAGGTAAGAGTGGTAGCTCGCCGGCTTGCCGAACTTCACGAAATCGAAGGCGAACCGCAACGCCTCGCACGCAAGCAGCAGCAGCACGCCGCCTCGAAAAGCGCGCCACACGGCAGGCATGCCAAACGCAAGAGCGCCCGCGACACACACGTAGAACGCCGTGTCGGCTAGAGAATCGGCTAGGCGCATCGCCGCCGTGTCTGTGCTCCACCTGCGCGCCAGCACACCATCAAAGATGTCCGACACCAAGGCCGCGAGAACCATCATCGCGAGCGTGATGCCGTTCCAGCGGCACCGCTCCCCAAGCAACACCACGGGACCAAGCAACACACGAAAGGTAATCATGGACCACGGAACGAAACGCCTCATCGCCATCTCAGCTTCTCCTTTGCCCTGCAAGGAAAAGCTAAGCTGCGCCGCACCTGCGCACGGCCCGCGTTAGGACGCTTTCGCAGGTGTCACAGCGTTGCGTCCGGGCTCGTCCGCACGCGCAAAGGGCCTCAACAATTCCTTCGCCGACGCCGCCAACAACGGAAAGACGAATCGTTTCGGACTGGTCGGCAACTGCGGTCGCGAGGCCGTGTATGCATCGCAAAGGATGGCGTTCGTCGCAGAAAGACCGCGGACCCACTCCGGCGCACTCGCATCCACCAGCAGCAACGCCTCGCCTGCAACACCGGCAGCCAGCAACATTGTGCGGGCTGTCTCCACAAACTCGGGCCAGTGCGAAACGACCGCGATTAGATGTCCGGGTGTCGAACTTACCAGCGGGCCCAGCCACGTCATTGCCGAGTTGATGGGCAACACGACAAGCTCCACACCGACACCGATGGATTCCTCGACCATCGAACGCCGGCTCGGTCTGCACAGCGGTATCGCCCCCGCAAGACAGCTGCGATCGGCACGGCATGTCTCCGGCGCAATCACCTTCACCGGCATGGGCGTCAAGGCCTGCAACTCTACGATCAAGATCTGGGCCAGCCTGTGATCTCCTTCAATCAGCAACAAGTGATCTGGAGGCGGCGCGGCAAGCCAACGCGCGACGTGCTCCCGCACGGTTTGCATCGGGATGCCAAGCTCTCGAACCGCGCGGAAAAATCCTGCAACGTGCACATCGAGCACCTGCTCCGGCGTCATCGGCTGCGCTTTGCGGTCCTTCACGTACACACCTGAGCCGCGCCTCGACTCTACCCAGTTCTCCTGTTCCAACTGCTGGTAGGCCGATCTTACGGTGTTCGGGTGGATGGCGAAGCGCCGCGCCAGCGCCCGCGTGCTCGGCAATTTGTCGCCTGGTTTTAGGTCGCCAGAAAGGATCGCCAGCACGATCTGCGTTTGCATCTGGCGATACAGCGGAACCTCGCTACCCGGCGCAAACCACATCTTCACCCGACGCTCCTCCGCATGCAGATGATCCTAGCTTGAGCGTAGGCAAAGGTACGAGGACGCGAGGAACGCTGCGATGCGCTCGCTGCAGCACAGATACGAGAAGGTCGGAGCAAGTTCGCTCCGACCTTCCCAGTTTCGCCTTCAACACCGGTGCTACGCGACTTCCGCCAGCATCTCCTCGCGTACTTCCTCGTCCTGGACGGCCTCCCGTGGCGTCTTCGGCAACGCCACGTTCAGCACATCCTCGATCCGCGATGCATAGTGGATCGTCACCCCGTCAATCTGATCGGCCTGCAGATCCTCTTCCACGTTCGCCCTCACATCAACCGGTAGGATCACATCCCGTACCCCGGCGCGCTTGGCCGCAAGGAACTTTTCCTTAATGCCGCCCACCGGCAGTACATTGCCGCTCAGCGTGATCTCGCCGGTCATAGCCAGCAACGGCCGGACGGGCGTGTCCGTGAGCAGGCTGACGATTGCCGTAGCCATCGTGACACCGGCACTCGGTCCATCCTTCGGGATCGCTCCGGCCGGTACGTGAATGTGCAGATCGATATCCTTAAGCACATCCTCATCCAGCCCCAGCGAAGCCGCATTCGACCGCACCCAGGTGAGCGCCGCCTGCGTCGACTCCTTCATCACATCGCCCAGTTGCCCGGTGATGGAGAAGTTGCCCTTGCCTTTCATCTTGTTCGCCTCGATGAAGAGCACGTCGCCGCCAACCGGCGTCCACGCGAGACCCACAGCCACACCGGGCCGCTTCGTGCGCTCGGCGATCTCCGTGTCCACGCGAACCTTGATGCCGCCCAGCATCTCCTTCACGACATCCTGCGTAATCACCAGCTTGTCGCCGTTCTCCGGGTGTAGCGAGCCTTCCGCCACACGCCGCGCCGTCTTGCGCGCCACGGTGCCGATCAACTGCTCCAGCTTGCGGACGCCGGCCTCCCGCGTGTAGTGCCGCGCGATGAAGCCAACCGAATCCGTCGGCACCTCAAGCACCTCTTCCGCCAACCCGTTCTCCTTCACCTGCCGAGGCACAAGGTACTTCTCGGCGATGTTGACCTTCTCCTCTTCGGTGTAGCCGGTAAGCTCGATGATCTCCATGCGATCCAGCAGCGGTCCGGGAATCGTGTCCAGCTGGTTGGCTGTGCAGATAAACAGGACCTTGCTGAGGTCGAACGGCTGGTCAAGGTAATTGTCGCGGAACGTGTTGTTCTGCTCCGGATCCAGCGTCTCCAGCAGCGCACTCGCCGGATCACCCCGGAAGTCGCGTCCCAGCTTGTCGATCTCGTCCAGCATGAAGACGGGGTCGTTCACCTCAACGCGCTTCAGGTGCTGGATGATCTGTCCAGGCAGCGCGCCGATGTAGGTCCGCCGATGTCCGCGGATCTCCGCCTCATCGTGCATACCGCCCAGCGAAATACGGCTAAACTTCCGCCCCAGCGCCTTTGCAATCGAGCGCCCCAGCGAGGTCTTACCCACGCCCGGAGGTCCAACAAAGCACAGGATCGGCCCCTTCATGTCCGGCTTCAAGCGCCGCACGCTCAGGTAGTCCAGGATGCGGTCCTTCACCTTCTTCAGCCCATAGTGATCCGCGTCCAGCACTTCCTTGGCCTTGGCGATGTCCACGGCCTCGGACGAGCCCTTCGACCATGGCAGCACCGCCAGCCACTCGACGTAGTTCCGCGTCAACGAATAGTCCGCGGCCGCCGGATTCATGCGGCTCAGCCGGTTCAACTCCTTCAGCGCGTCCTTCTTCGTCTCTTCGGGCATGCCCGCGGCTTCGATCTTGTCGCGCAGGTCCTGGATGTCCTTCTGAGTTTCGTCCTGGTCGCCGAGCTCCTTCTGGATCGCCTTCATCTGCTCGCGCAGGTAATAGTCCCGCTGGCTCTGCTGAACGGAGTCCTGCACCTCGCTCTGGATCTTGTTGCGTAACTGCTGCACCTCAAGTTCCTTTGCCAACTGCGCGGTTAATCGCTCCAAACGCACCTTGGTGTCGGGTGTTTCCAGCAGATCCTGCTTCTCCGCCGTCGTCAGAAACGGCAGATTGGACGCAACGAAGTCTGCCAGACGAGCCGGGTCTTCTATGTTGAGCGCAATCGTCTGCAGGTCGTCGCTCAGCGTCGAAGACGACGTCACGACCTCCTGGAACTGGCTCAGCACATTACGCTGCAGCGCCTCCATCTCGGGCGACGCCTCGGGCGTGGACTCCGCAATCAGCTCCGCCTCGGCCGTCAGAAAGGGCGTCGTCTGCGTGAACGCGCCCAGACGCACCCGCTCCGTGCCCTCAGTGAAGACAAACAGGCTCTGGTTCGGCATTTTGACGACTTTGTGCACCGTCGCGCGGGTGCCCACGCTGTATAGGTCGCCGCCTTCAGGCGTGTCCTGCCGTGCGTCCCGCTGCGCCACGACAAGGATGGTCTTATCCTCGCCAAGCGACTGAATCAACTGGATCGAACTCTCTCGCCCCACGGTCAGCGGCAGCACCTGGTGCGGAAACAGCACCGTCTCCCGAACGGGCAGCACCGGATAGGCATGCCCCTTCCCCTCACCCGCGGGCCGGCCTACCGTCGGCTTAATGACACTTACAAACTCATTCGGCATTGTTGAGCGCCTTTCTATCAACTTACATGCATAGGATGCACTAGGGGTTCGGCCGGTCGCAACAGCTTGGATCTCCGCGCCACCCTCGCGAAGCCCCAGGCTGCTACAGGGTTGGATGGCTCGATCCTGCTTCGTGGGCTAGGGCTCTTTGCGTGCCACCCACGCATCCTCTTCCCCGTCCTACCTTGCGCACAATTGCCCCGCAACCCACTTCCAGCTAAGGTAGAAAGCGCGCGGAAGTGGTGAAATGGCAGACACGCAGGTCTTAGAAGCCTGTGCCTTACGGCGTGAGGGTTCGAGTCCCTCCTTCCGCACCAAAACAGCACCGCTCGTCTGCATCGCGGGTGCATAAAGGGGCCGAACAATGAACCTCCTCGCAAATCCGACCGAGGCGGAACTAGCTGCGTTATTTGCCAGCTGCGATGATTCGGCTGCGAACCACATGCTCTGGGTCTCGAAAACGGGCCAAGTTCACCTTGATCCCATTCCGCAGGAATTGTCACCGGTCGGCTACTTCGAAAAACGCAAATCGGAACATCAGTTTCGCTATGAAACGTTCGGCCAAGGTAATGGTTACACTGGAATGAAAGCGGCAGCCGATAAGCGTTGGATTAAGCAAATCCTGACTTCGCTTAAGCGCGATTGGGAGAATGGCACTCGAGGGTACACCGATTCCTTCTAACATTGGGTCATCTGGTTCTCCTTCTTCTGATCGCCATGATCTAACGTCAAAAGAAGCCCGCAAAGAAAGCCTCCTCATGTCTGAACAGAACCAGCCCGGCCCCCGTCCTGAACCTCGCATCACGCTGTCGAAGACGCCTGACTACCGCAACGGCTATGCCAACAGCGTGCAGATCCGCCCCAGTGTTTGGGACTTCGCCCTGATCTTCGGCACCCTGAGCCAGACGGCCCCGGACGCGATCGAGATCGAAAACTTTCAGGGCATCTATCTCAGCCCGCAGCAGGCCAAAGCTTTGTACGGCCTCCTTGGGCAAAACCTGGCCCAATACGAAGCCGCGTTCGGGACCATCTCGCTCGATGCACCAAAGGCAGATATGGCCAAGTTCCCTGCTTCTGGTCCTCGCCCCGTGCAGTAAGGGGCTTTGCGACCTTCCACCTCAATGCCGCATGCCTCTGATGAGACTCTGCGGACGCTGCATAATCCAGGTGCTCTGGCGCTCTGACGAGTCCGCGATCGGCAGCGAGGCGGCAATTACCGCCAAGGGCGGGCGTGATTTGAGGAACGGCACGAGGGCACGGGAGATGGTGACAGCATCCACACAGCTCCACCTTGACCCTCGACAGCGGATCATTCCTCTACCGCTTGTCTTCCTCGTAAGCTTCATCGCCGTCGTCCTTACCCATCTCACCCTGCTTCACCTTCCATACTTCTGGGATGAGGGAGGCTACTACGTCCCTGCCGCGCTGGACTTCTACCGCACCGGCACTCTCATCCCGGTCTTCACCAATGCGCATCCACCGCTGCCCAACGTCGTCCTTGGCTTGCTGTACCACCTGTTCGGCTTCCACATCCTGGTCACGCGCCTGGCGGCTTGCGGCTTTGCCGCGGGCGCCCTTACGGCGGTGTTCGCTCTTGGTCGGCGCCTGCTCGGCTCAACGCCAGCGCTTGTTCTAAGCCTCCTTACGGCGGTTTACCCCATCTGGTTCGCGCAGAGCAGTTTGGCGCACGCGGACATCTTCGCCGCCTGCTTTACGTTGTCGGCCCTTGCGCTGTATCTCGCCTCTCCAGACCTTATCGGCAGCCCGGAGCAAAACTTTAGCCCTCGCTCAAACATTTTTTTTGCTTGTCTTTTCTTCTACCTTTCCGTGCTCTCCAAGGAAACCGCCATCCTGCAGCCGTTGGCCCTCCTGCCACTCGAAGCAGCCTTCTCGTTCCAACATCGTCTCGATGCGCGGCGGCGGAATGACCATCTGCGTTGGCTGGCCGCGCTTGCGTCACCGGTTCCGGTACTCGCCGCCTGGTACGCCTTCCACTACCGAAGAACCGGTTTCATGTTCGGCAACCCTGTCTTCCTGCGCTACAACGCCACGGCGAACTTCACGGTAGCCCACGTCCTGTACGGGCTTCGGATCCGGCTATTGCACCTTACGTGGCAGCGCAACCTCTGGGTTCCGCTCACCCTGGCGCTTGCGTGTTTCCTCCTGCCCTCAAGCCGCGCGCACGCCCAGCCGGGGAAAGCGCCGCCGCTGGCCCGGCCGGTCCTCCTCGCGATCGCGACGCTGGTTCTGGCGAACTGGCTTGCCTTCTCCGTGCTGGGCGGCGCGTTGCTGACGCGCTATCTGCTTCCGGTGTACCCGCTGCTGTTGCTGCTCTGTGTGGCCCTTTGGCAAAGTCGCACGGGATACTGGACGCTGCTGGCGGCCATCACGGGAGCTGCCTTTGTCAGCGCGCTTTGGATCAACCCGCAGGCCTTCTTTGCCCCGGAAGACAACCTCACCTACCGCGACATGATCGTCGTCCAACAGCAGGCCATCGACTTCTTGAATCAGCACTTCCCCGAGGCCACCGTCCTCACCGCCTGGCCCGTCGCCGCGGACCTTACCCGCCCCGAGCTTGGCTACACCCAGCATGTGTTCCGGGTGCACTCGCTCGACAAGTTCACCGTGGACGAGCTCGCCAAGGCCGCCCAGACGCCGGGCCAGTTCGACACGGCGCTTGTGTTCACCACGCACTACACCTCGCCCGCCTTCCGACACTTCCTCCTGACGCACCCAAACTCCTGGCGAGCCCGCCATTACAGTGAGGACATCGACCTGACCCCGGCTGACATCGCCCGCAGGCTGGGTGGCGAGGTCGTCTGGCAGACGAATCGCAATGGCGAGTGGGCCGCGGTTCTGCGTTTTCACCGCTCCTACGACGCCGAGCTGACGCCTGCCCGGTAGAAGTCCGCACCGAAATTCGCTACAAAGCCTTGCGATACACCAGCGCGTCGAAGCCTGCTCCATAGAACCCGGGCTCCTGGCCCACCCGCATGTAACCTTGGCGCTCGTAAAGCGCGATGGCCGGGACGTTCCCCGCAAACACGTGCAGCCACATGGCTCGCCCTCCGGCACGCTGTGTCGTCTCCTCAGCGGCCGCCATCAACGCCCTGCCAACACCCCGGCCGCGGGCAGTCTCGGCGACATCGAGCGTTGCGACGTAGCCGTACTTGAGGGTTTGCTCGGCCACCTCCACCTGCACCGCGCAAAAGCCCAGCACGGTCTCCATTTCATTGGCCGTGTCGGTTTCGCAGGCGACCACGACGATGGCCCCCTCCGCATCAACCACCCGTCGCATCATGGCGCGCGAGAAGCGGAAGCGCGGCGTGAAGCACGCGCGATCCAACGCATACACTGCCTCGAAGTCCGTGGCGCGATAGGGCCGCAAGTACATCCAGCCATTGTCAGCCCGCGGCGGCAACGACCGGATGGAAAAGAGCTTCCGCCTAGGCCGCACCCAACTGCTGCGCTCTCTACAATGGCTCTATGGTCAACCCGCTTCAACGCGCAGCTACCCTTTGCCGCTGCACGCTTCCCCCGCCATCGACACACCGGCTATGCACAGGTCGCGCTCGCACCCAGGAAGGTTGCAGCCAACGATGAGCATCGCCACGATGACCGGCGATACCGGCCAAACTGCCCTTACCGGCGGCACCCGCGTTTCCAAGGCAGACCTGCGCGTCGAGGCCTACGGCACTGTTGACGAACTTAACGCCTTTCTCGGCGTCGCGCGTAGTCTTTGCTCTGATGCTGAGCTCTGCCAACGCACCGAGATGATTCAGCGAACCCTGTTCCGGGTCGGCTCCGCGCTCTCCCGCCCCGCCAGCGACACCCGCACGCCCTCCGCGCTGAAGGCCGAGGACATCGACGACCTGACTGCGCAGGTCCACCAGATTGAAGCCGTCGAGGGCATCCTCTCCGACTGGTCGCTCCCAGGCGCACACCGCGAGTCCGCCGCGTATGAGGTCGCGCGCACCGTCTGCCGTCGCGCCGAGCGCTGCGCCGTCCGCCTGCATGAGTCCGGCGAGGACGTGCAGCCAGAGGTCATCGCCTACCTCAATCGGCTCTCCGATCTGATCTGGCTTTACGGACGCCTCATCGAACACCACGCCGGCATCGACGCACGCCTCCGGGCAGACGACAAGGGAGGCCCAAACTGGTCGCGAGCCTGGTAACCGGTTGACCGCAAGCCGCATCCCCGGTACCATCAGAAAGTTGTCAACGGCACCGGGGCCACCGCGAGTCGAGACACACCAGAGTTCCTCCTCTGGGGACGTAGCTCAGTTGGTTAGAGCGCTGCCCTGTCACGGCAGAGGTCGCGGGTTCGAGCCCCGTCGTCCCCGCCACAACTCTCGTAAACGAGTTGTGGCGGAAGACAAATCACAAGGTAGACTCTACGCTCAGCCCGCAGCGGCCTGCTCTACCTCCGGCTTCCTAGGTTGCTTTCTCATGCTTACCGCTTACTTCTTCTCGGCGCTACGGATAACTCGTCCTCGTCGATCAAGCCAAAACCAAGTTCCGCCCTCGAACATGGAGTGCTCGCCATGCATTACGAGGCGGCAGGATGTACAAGCCTCCCATGCAGAGCGCTCTTGGTCGAACTCGTTGATTCCGTCATACAACGGTGAAGCTAAGACGCCGCGTTCCGTCGCAAGGCCATACTTTTCGTGACGCATCACGCGAACAAGGCCGAAATGGAAATCACTTGGACCGTTGTCGAAGGGAGCGACTCACTGAACGCGCACCAGACCTGTTCGGTCAATGTAAGCCCAACCGCCATCCGGCAGAATCTTATAGGTGAAACGCGCGCTTACCTCCTGGAACGATAGCCCAACAAACTTACTGGAGACATAAGTGCGGTCTCCCCTTGTAATCAGGGCGCAGCGGGGCAAGGTGGGAAGATCAAAGTGTCCACAGAGCAGTGTGGCGTACCGTTGCCCTGGCTGAACATAGGAGCTACGGGTATAAAGTCCGCAGATGAGCGCAAGTCTCGGAGCGAGGTGGTGCGTCATCCGCGCTCCTTTGCGCCTCAAGCGGAATGCTCCCAGGTACGACGGCCTTAGATGGATATCCTCTGCAAGTCACCTCTCCAAGTCACGGAAGGAGGATGCCTTGCAAAGGACAGAAGAGCCCCAGGCCGACCGAGCCAAGGGCTGCTTGTCCCATAGCCATCCTCAGGCAAAGCGGCGCTTCATGGCTCCGGCTACCCCAAGCAGTCCGGTACCGAGTAGCGCGATGCTGGAGGGCTCCGGCGTCGGCGCGATCGTGACGCTAAGGTCCGTCATGATGAGCGGCGGAGGGACGCTTCCATTGAAGCTTTGCAGAGGCACTGTTCCCAGATCGAAGGTCGCTTCTCCATTGTTGAGGGTAAAGAGTGCCGGTCCAGTCTGCGAGAGCAGATACGTCAGATCCGGTTGCAGAATATTCAAACCGCCGGAGTCGGTTAGGTCAAAGAATTGGACGGTATCACCCGTCGTAGTCACTCCGTTCGTTGTCACAGCCACGTTGAACACGCAGAAGTTGTCCGGATCTGCGCCGAACGTACAGGTCATCGGCGTTACCGAACTGGGCAGCTCGAACGTCGCAACGTTGTTGCCGCCGGTAAGGGTGAACACATCGTCAGCATGAGCAGCAAGACTGGCCGACAGGACGAGGGCCGCAGTCGCGAAAGAAGATAGACGCATGATTTCTCCAAAGACAGCAATGGCAGAAGCGTACTACGCCGTTTGTGGGATGGCTTCGAAAAATATGTGATCTTTGGTAACCATGGTCGCTGCTCCATACCCGGGCGACCCACGCCGCCACAAGGTGTGGAAGCTTGCGACGCGGCACCCGCTACAATAGCGTGAGGTGGGGCGGTTAGCTCAGTTGGTTAGAGCGCCTGCCTTACAAGCAGGATGTCGGGGGTTCGAGTCCCTCACTGCCCACCATCCCCGCTCCGCGAAGCGTCAGGATTAACGAATGCTGCTTCCCCAGCTGCGCAACGACGTGCTCGAGGCCAACCTGGAGCTCGTCGCCAAAGGCCTGGTCCTGTACACCTTTGGTAATGCCTCCGGTGTGGACCGCGACCGTGGTCTGGTGGTGATCAAGCCCTCCGGGGTCAGCTACGACGAGCTCCGTCCGGAGCATATGGTCGTCACCGATCTCGAAGGCCGCATCGTCGAGGGCACGCTGCGGCCATCGTCCGACCTGGACACCCACCTGCTGCTCTACCGCGAGTTTGGCGCAATCGGCGCCGTGGTGCACACCCACTCTGAGTACGCGACGAGCTTCGCCCAGGCCGGTCTTCCCATCCCGGCGTTCGGCACCACACACGCCGACTACTTCTACGGTCCCATTCCGGTGACCGAGCCACTTCCGGACGAAGCCATCCAGGGGCGGTATGTGCACGAAACCGGCGTCGCGATCGTTCGGCGCTTTCGCGGCGAAACCGGTCATGGTGCGCTGGACCCGCTGGCGGTGCCGGCTTGCCTGGTCGCCGGCCATGCACCGTTTGTGTGGGGCGTGACGCCGCACGATGCCGCCCATAACGCTGTCGTGCTGGAGGCTGTTGCCCGGATGGCCTTCCGCACCGTGAGTCTGCGGGCCAATGCCGGCGAGGTGTCCCAGGCGCTGCTGGACAGGCACTACTTTCGCAAGCATGGCCCCAGCGCCACGTACGGTCAGGAAAAAAGCAGCAGACAGGAAGCAAGGCATAGGGAGTAGGCCACGCTTGCCGTTCAAGGTGCGACCGCAATGCCGACGGAGGACCAGTACCTCAGTTCTCCGCGCTATGAACGCCTTCGCTTGTGAGCCAAACGCTTGCCGGAGCTGTACCTTACAAGTTCACCTCTTACAATCGCATGACCGATGCTTCCTCTACAGGGTGTAGACCGGTTGACAACATTCTCCGTCAGCGTTGAGGGTTGACCTTGATGCGGCAGCGTATTCTGTCGCCACCTACCTGCATGAGCCTCCAAGCCACACCCACCCTTCTCCACGACGAGCGACTGTTTCCCTCTGACCCCGAGGCCCGCAGCATCGCGGCTCGCCTGTACGCGCACATCCGGAATCTGCCCATCATCAGCCCGCATGGCCACACGCAAGCGGTTTGGTTCGCGCGCAACGAGCCCTTCCCTGACCCAGCGACGCTGTTCATCCAGCCGGACCACTACGTTCATCGCATGCTCTACAGCCAAGGCATCAGCCTGGACCAGTTGGAGATCGGCGTCCCTAAGATCAAGAACCCTCGCCAGGTGTGGCGAACGTTCGCCGAGAACTACTTCCTGTTCCGCGGAACACCCACGCGGCTTTGGCTGGACTTCGCCTTTCAGGAGCTGTTCGGCCTGACGGACCGCCTGAACGCGAGCACGGCGGACACCTACTTCGACGTCATCTCCGAAAAACTGGCCACCCCTGAGTTCCTGCCGCGAGCGCTGTATCAGCGCTTCCGCCTGAAGGTGCTGGCCACAACCGACTCACCCCTGGACTCGCTTGCAGAGCACAAAGCCATCCGCGAGTCGGGTTGGAACGGCCGCATCCTCCCAACGTTTCGGCCTGATTCTGTGGTGGATCCAGAGTTTGCCGGCTTCACCGACAACATCGCAAAGCTCGGCCAGAACACAGGGCAGGACACCCAAACATGGAAGGGCTACCTCAACGCGTTGCGTCAGGAGCGTGCCCGCTTCAAAGCAATGGGAGCCACCGCGACCGACCACGGACACCCTACCGCCCGGACCGCGGATCTCGATCAGGCTGAAGCCGAAACGCTGTTCAACACCGTGCGCAGCGGCCAGTCCACCGCAGCCGAGCAGGAACTCTTCCGCGCGCAGATACTGACCGAAATGGCGCGTATGAGCGTTGAGGACGGGCTGGTGATGCAGATCCATCCAGGCTCGCACCGCAACCACAATGCGGAGATCTTCCGTCGTTACGGTCGCGATATGGGCGCGGACATCCCGATGCAGACGGAATACGTTTCCGCGCTGAAACCGCTGCTGCAACGCTTCGGCAATGAGCCCTCGCTGACCATCATCCTGTTCACCCTGGATGAGTCGACCTACAGCCGCGAACTCGCACCGCTGGCCGGGCACTATCCCTGCCTCAAGCTGGGGCCGCCCTGGTGGTTCCACGACAGCCCCGAAGGCATGATGCGCTTCCGGGAGCAGGCGACTGAGACCGCGGGCTTCTACAACACGGTCGGCTTCAACGATGACACCCGCGCTTTCCTTTCCATTCCCGCCCGCCATGATGTCGCGCGACGCGTGGACTGCGCGTTTCTTGCGCGCCTAGTGGCAGAGCGGCGACTGGACGAGGACGAAGCCGCTGAAGTTGCGCATGCGCTCACCAGCGATCTTGTGAAGAAAGCCTACAAGCTGTAGGCACTTCGCTGAAGCTTTGACTTTGCTTCGTTGCACGGAAGCGAAACAGTGATTGCGGTACTTGAGAGGATCTCCATGAAACACCCATTAAGTTTGGAAGGCAGGGTCGCGGTTGTGATCGGCGGTACCTCCGGCATTGGCCGCGCTATCAGCCTGGGACTGGCGGAAGCCGGCGCCGATGTGGTCAGCACCGGGCGACGCAAAGAGCACGTCGAAGAGGTAGCGGCCGAGATCGAAGCTCGTGGGCGAAGGACCGTTCGTCAGCCCACCGACCTGGCCGTGCGGCAGCAAGTAGAACAGCTGCTCGACGCCACGATAGCTGCTTTGGGCCAGGTCGACATCCTGGTCAACTGCGCCGGCAAGATCAAGCGCACGCCCACGCTCACCATGGATGAAGCGGAATGGCAGGACATCTTCGACACCAACCTGACAGGAACGCTGCGTGCGTGCCAGGTGTTCGGCAAACACATGCTGGACCGCGGCTATGGCCGGGTCGTCAACATCGCTTCCCTGAACTCTTTTGTTGCCCTGAATGAAGTGGCAGCGTATGCCGCCAGCAAGGCCGGCATGGTGTCGCTGACACGCTCGCTTGCTGTCGAATGGTCGAAGCGCGGTGTGTGCGTCAACGCGCTTGCGCCCGCGGTCTTCCGCACTGACCTGAATGCGCAGCTGCTTGACAACTCACCACGTGGGCAGGAGCTGAAGATGCGCACGCCCATGGGCCGGTTCGGCAAGGTGGAAGAAGTGGTCGGCGCGGCGATCTATCTGGCATCGGAAGCGGCTTCCTTCACCAGCGGACAGACCATTGTGGTGGATGGTGGCTTCCTCGCCAGCGGCGTGAACCAGTAAGAGCTGCACTAGCGAAGAACTGCTTGAACGACATGCAACAGGAGGAACAACCATGAGTGAAGCGCTGCAGCTTCCGAAGTTTTCCATCGGCGTCGGCGACAGATTTGCGCACCAGGCCAAAGCACAACTGCGTGCCTGCATGATGGCTGCCGAGCAGGGTGCCTCGGTGACGCCGGTGTGGAATAAGTCGAATCGGGAACACATGATCATCGGGTCGGAGCCGACATCGACACGGGCCGCCGCCGATGCCGCAACCAAGGAGTTGGACTGGACCAGCCCCTATTTCGTCGATGCCGACCACATCAACCTGAGCACCTTTGAGCGCTTCCTGGCGCCTTGCGATTTCTTCACCATCGACGTTGCGGACAACATCGGAAAAAAATCTGATGCTGACCAGATTGCTGCCTTCCTCGACCGGCATCCCGAGTTGATCGGCGAGATCACCATTCCGAGCATCGATCAGCCGTTCCACATCGACCGTGCCTTCGCCGAGAAGACGGCGAAGCAGTTCTTGTCCGCCGTGCAGCATGCGGGAGAGATCTACCGCGCGGTCGCCGCGGCAAAAGGTGAAGGCAGCTTTGTCGCGGAAGTCTCCGTGGATGAAACCGACAGCCCGCAAACACCACCCGAGTTGCTCATCATTCTCGCCGCGATTGCGGACGAGAAGATCCCGGTGCAGACCATCGCGCCCAAGTTCACCGGCCGCTTCAACAAGGGCGTGGATTACGTGGGCGATGTACCGCAATTCGCCAAGGAGTTCCGCGAAGACCTGGCCACCATCGCCTACGCGGTCGAGCGTTACGGCCTATCCAAGAACCTCAAGCTCAGTGTCCACTCCGGATCAGACAAGTTCTCCATCTACGCCGCCATCAAGCAAGGCATCGCCGAGTTCGACGCCGGCGTGCACCTGAAAACCGCCGGCACAACCTGGCTGGAAGAGCTGATCGGTCTCGCGGAAGCCGGCGGAAGCGGCCTAGAGCTCGCGAAAGAGGTCTACGCCCAGGCTTACGCGCACGCCGACGAGCTTTGTGCCCCGTATGCAACGGTCATCGATATCGACCAGACCAAGCTACCCTCACCCGATGCTGTGTCCCAGTGGAGCAGCGAGCAGTATGTCCGTGCCCTGCGGCACAACGAAGCGGACGAGCAATACAATCCCAGCTTGCGGCAGCTGTTGCACGTCGGCTTCAAGATTGCGGCGAAGATGGGCCCGCGCTACCTTGACGCGCTCGAAAGCAACAAGCAAATCATCGCCAAGAACGTGACAGCAAACCTCTTCGATCGGCACATTAAGCCAGTGTTTCTCTAGAGCATCAGAAGGGGCTCAGCCATCAACGCTGAGCCCCTACTTAGTAGTACCTACATCCCGGGTGTGCTTGCGGGTGTTGACTTGCCCTGCACGTAGTGGTCGTACCAGTCGAACCAGCGTTGATAGCGGTCGCGAATAAAGCTGGGTCGCACGAAGCCGTGGTTTTCTCCCGGATACACGATCAGCATGGCCGGCACGCCCACGGTCTTCAGCGCTTCAAACATCTGCTCTCCACCTGCAAGCGGAACGTTGAAGTCCTTGTCGCCGCCCATGAACAACGTGGGCGTATTGATGCGGTCAGCGTGCAGCAACGGGTAGGACAACTTGATGTATGCATCCAGGTTCTTCCACGGTGGGCCAAGCTCGTTGTTGTACTGCAGCACGTACTGATCGACGCCATAGAGTCCAAGCAGATTACCCATGCCCGCACCGCTGGACGCAGCCTTAAACCGATGCGTGCTGGCAATCAGATAATCGGTGAGGATGCCGCCGTAGCTCCACCCACCCACGCCCACCTTCTCCGCGTCGATGTTCCCCGTACCAA
>CAXTRU010000027.1:0-1893 GCA_964246665.1 uncultured Acidobacteriaceae bacterium | reverse complement strand
GACAGCAGCGTCGACGGCGGCCAACAGATCGATGACTTCCTTGTCGCCCCAGTCCGCGTTGATCGCTTCGCTGTAGGCGTGCCCGCGACCAGTGCTTCCGCGATAGTTCACGTTCAGCACGGCATAGCCACGCGCGGCAAATAACTGCCGCTCCATGTTGAACCCATGCGCATCTTGCGCCGTTGGCCCACCATGAATGCGCAACAGCATTGGCACCTTTGTGCCGGGGGTGTAGCCCAAGGGCATCGTCAGCAGGCTATGCACTTCGCTGCCGTCCGGCGTCCTGGCGGTAAGGTCCTGCGTGGGTGCGAGGTTCAACGTGGCCATGAGGGCATCGTTGTGCCCGGTCAGCTTGCGGAGCTTGGAGCCCTCCAGCGCATAGACCTCTGCATCGGTTGCATCGGTGGTCCAGACCAGTGCCGTGTGGCCACCTGCCTGTGAGAGCGCAGCCACTTCACCTGAGCCTTCGGTCAACCTCTTGGGAGCACCTTTGCCATCTACAGGAAACGCCATCAGGTATTGCTGACGATCGTCCTGGACATCAGCGAGCACATGGTGCCCATCGCTCGCCATCACCGGGCCGCCAACCCACTGATCCAGCCTGGGGGCAAGCATCTCCGGCGCACCGCCGTTGGCCGAAACCGCAGCAAGCTGAGGCATGTTGTAGATCGAGTAATGGGGCGTGAGCGCCTGCCGATACACAATGCGCTGCGAGTCGGGCGTCCAGGCGAGCGGACCTTCATCGGGCCCTTCAAATGTCGTCAGCTTGCGCGGTGCCGAGCCAGCAGCAGCGTTCACGACGAAGACATCGCCGTTGTCCACACGATCCGGATCCGGGGCCGATTGGTTGCTAATAAATGCAATCAGCTTGCCATCCGGGCTCCACACCGCATCGCTCTCCGCAAACGACGTTGTGCCGCCCATGGGCGCGTTGGTGAGCTTGGTCAGCTTCTTCGTGCTCACCTCGAAGAGGAAGAGGTGAGGCAGCTTGTCGGAAAGATACCCTTCCATGTCCTGCTTGAAGTGGTAGCGATCAATGACGATCGGCTTGGGTGGCTTCGGCTTCGCACCCTTCTCGGGCTCCGGCTCTTCCCTGGCCTGGATGGTCAGGAGCAGTTGCTTGCTGTCCGGCGACCAGCAGAAGTCGCTGAGATCATCCTTCACGTTGGTCCACTGCACAGCCTCTCCACCGCGCCGGTCCAGCACCCATACCTGGTTGCCCTTGGTGTCTCCTTCCCTGCCGGAACTAAACGCCAGCCAGCGCCCATCAGGACTCCAGCGCGGATGACCGACGCTTTCTTTGCCATGCGTAAGCTGCACGTCAGACCTGCCGTCCCAACTCACCATCCACAGGTCGGTGATGTTCTTGTCTTCCCCGGTGTCGACGTGTGACACGGTATACGCGATCCATGCGCCATCGGGCGACACCTCCGGAGACCCGACCCGCACATACTTTGAGAGGTCATCCAGCGTCATTCCGTGCTTAGCCGGCCCGGTCGATGCAACAGCCTGAGCGAAGGAAGCGGAGAACGGAATCGCAGCGACTGCGACCGCAGCGCACATGGCGAGGGAAAAGCGAAGTGGGCTAGAACGCAAGGAGTCTCCTGGAGGTGTCCTGTGTGGAACGGATGGCGCACGAAGTTGTCTTCAGTATCGTGGCTCCGGCGCATGGCTCCAAATCAGCACTTCATTTCTGCCCGGGCAGTCGCAAGCGTCGTCGTGCTGAAGGCCTTCACGCTTAGCTACAAGCCTCAATCCCATCTCACCCCGTCGCCGTCGCGGGCATCTGCCAGAAAAACGGGTGAACTGATAGAGCGGGGCTGCACGCGTTGGGCCACGGCCGCATGGCCTTGTTAGACTATTCTGTAAAGGGCGGGAAGCATCCGTCCTGCC